>JABDMM010000033.1 GCA_013001465.1 Chitinophagales bacterium
GTCTGATGCTTGGAACATTCTTTTCGGAATGAAGAACAGCAGGGTAAAAAAGAACCAAAAAGAACTTGCAGAAGCAGAAGAGCAACTTAATCAGGCCGAAGCCGAAGCTAACAAGAGGTATAGAGACAGGCTTAGAAATGCAGATATAAAAGACTCTCTGGACAGGATCATCAGTCAGGTACAGGGAATGATTCGAATTATCGAGGAGATGATCGTCACCACAGACACCCAGATCGCGGCTTTAAAGAATAGAAAGGAACTTGCTTTTGAAACCAAAGAAAAGGCTGCAAAGGTGATGGAGGAACGCTTAGTAGAGTTAGATGATCTTGAGGCAAAATTGAAATCTGCAGAAACTGAATTGGAGGAGATGGATAATGGCAGCCCCGAGTATACTCAACACCAAAAGAGGATTGCAGATATGAAAGAGCTGCGTGCTGAGTTAAAAGGCAGGTATAATATCGCGATGGGAATTCTTCATTCTAAAGAAAGGTTTGTGGATCAGATCGTTGTTCACCTTGAAGCTCAAACTACAACGAAGAACAATCTAAAACAGCTTATAGGCCAGCTCAAAAGTGATACTGAAGAAAGAATAACCACGTATGAGTCGGGATTGCAGTTAATTCAATCCGCAACTGCCCAGGAGGCAGCTTCGATCTATGAAGATGCAGGAACAAAAACAGATCAGTTAATAACCGAAATAGCCGCAAAAGTTTTTGTGTCGTCCGAGCAGGATAGAATAGAACGATTGAAAAAGCACCCATCCAGAATGGCTGAACTTCATAAAGTTTTAGTCGCAATGGCACAGGCAACTCAAGAATATAAGGAGAAAGACCTGATACTAATGAAAGAGCACGGAGAAAAATATGGAATTGACATTTCTCAGCAGTTCTCATGGAAGTATGAAAATGAAGAAACAGATAAAGAGGAAAAGCGAAAACCGGATTCAAATGAGAAGAAGGGAGTAAATGAACTCTTGGATTAACACGAATAACAGCAAGTGAAGACCACCGATATAATCGATCATTTTACCGAGCTTGACCGTAGCATTCTCAAAGGTGAAGATGCCTATGTTGAGTACTTCAATTACATGAGACGGGTATTTACGATCCTGATCGATTCCTTCAATAGCAGAACACTTGAGGATCCGGAAGAGATCAACATTCTAAAATCATTTGTGCAAAAGTTTCTCAATACGATCGAGGCCTTGCGACTGAAGTATCTTTATGAGCAAGATTATCAAATGAAAATCGACCTTACAGACTCATCTTTTCCGAATCATATCGAATTGAGGAATCTGGAGGCCGATATGGTTGTCCGCGATGAAGAGCTTAAGAAAATGCCTACCGAAGAAGCTTTGAAAAGAGCGACTTTGGACTACCTTTTTCAAGAAAAAGAGGAACCCTATCCTCTGTTAAGGCAACTCGGTAAACTTTGTTATTTCAAGATGTTAAAAAAGGACCGGGTTTTTACGACATTTCAGGCAGGTGAATTGGTAAGGCTAAATGAAGGTTTTCAAAAGGACACGATCAGGCAATATCTCTTTTCATGGGCGTCTTATGATTCGGTAACCAACAGGCCGTTCGTATACATCCTGATATTCGACCACAATGATCACAAGAACAAATTAATGGGAAATAAAGCGGCTTTCCTACCATTCGTTAATGTCTGTAAGAAGTTCACACATAATTCAGGCCCTCTAAATGTTGTTGCCCGTGATATCGATGAAGCCCTCGAGGATGTTCACCCTAAGGTTCTTAAAAGAATTGACCTGGGCCCGCTTTATGGGGCATATTCAAAAGATAACCACCAGATGACGAATGTCATTCAAAAGCATTTCAAGCAAAGTGAGTTTGTATTTCTCTTTACTACAGAAATCGTGTTTTCGATAGGAGAGAAAAAGTCCAAAGGGATACTATCAACGGATAAATTGAGGCAGATCTTCTTTGTGGATGAGTCAAATAAAGACTGTCTTGAACGACACGTGTCCCAAGTTGACAAGTTTTTACTGGCGTCGCACGGTGTTGTCCAGCATTTAACTGAGTATCACAGAGAGTATATAGACAAGCTCACAATTCCCCCTATTACATATACAGAAAAAGAAGGTTAAGATGGAAAGAACTGAAGCCCCTCTATTCCCGATCAGAGATGAAAATCTTAACGAGTTTAAAGATGAGGTAACGGCTTATCTTAAATCTGTAAGCTATAGTCCGGATAGTAGAAAAGTTGAAAAGGACGGAATAGATTTAAGCTTTCTAATCCATTCCAAGACCTTAGGTGTTGGACAAGAAGACGAGATATCTATACTAAAGAATGCGGTTCGCATTAGTGATGATCGGATAATTCTTTCGAACACTGTCAATTTTATTATCAATGCATTAAGAGACGGTCTTTCTATAGGAAGATACCTTTCTGAACTGTATAAAAAATCATCAGGACTTGAAACGCTTGTTAAGCGCAATAAAGAAGGCTCATTGCATCAATCTGAACAACCTGAATTTCACGATAAACTTGAAACACAGAGTGCTATTTATCTTTTTACTTCAGCTTATTATATCGTTTGGAGATTAAACGATTACAGGAGTGACGAAGTGTCTTCTATAAACATTGAATTTGGTGGGGTTCCCGAGATAAGTGTATCGAGACCAAGCAATTCTGTCCAATGCATGCTTTACTATTATGGAGCATATCTGGAGAGATCAGGGAGTATAAATAATGAACTCGAGATGCTGAAGATCACCCAGGTTTATTTTGAAAGAATGATCGAAGAAATTCATCTTCGGAAAGATGCATTTAAATATTTGTCGTTCTTTGAGAACAATCATTATAAACTGGAACACTCCGATTTTATAATCCAGGGATTCGAAAGTGGTTTCTCCTCATCGGTTCACAGCGTGACCTTCAATAAGATCAGGATGGAGGAAATAGTGGCGAACAGGGAAGCGAAGCACATGTTCAAGAGGTTTGCAGAACGTTTGCTGTGTCATGATTTTGAGGAAGGAAGAAATCCTATGCTTGAACTTGGCGGCTTGCCTAGTATAACGATGGGAGATGGCCGACCGGGAACTGGTAAGAGTATGTTAATAGCAGCGACAGCCACATTTATTCAGGAAAAAGCGGATTGGTTGGGAATTCCATTTCTCTTCTGGCCACTTCCGGATAATATAATTTCAACTTATCAAGGAGGCTCTGCAGAGCGAGCTATAGAGTGGTTTAGACCGATGAATGATGCGCATAAAATAATATTCGCACCGATCGATGATGCAGAGAATAATCTTGAAGACCGAACCCGAAGAGGAGTTTCCGCCGGAGTCAGAGAGTTTATTGGTGTTTTCCTTCGAAGTACTGAAGGAGCTTATGCCGTGAATTATGGTAATAAGATGGTGAGCTTGTTTACAAATATTCCTGACCAAATAGATAGAGCGGTGTTATCCAGAGTTCAATATCGTGTTCCTATCGACGGAGCCAAAGATGTGATCGACTTTATTGATCAAGATTATTTGTGGTGGTCGAAGTATGAAAAAATGATGCCTGGTCTAATTGCCATGAAAGATCCAAAATACAAGTATTTAAGTGGCCAACAGGAACTAAATTCGCTCTCAGAAAGCTATACCGATGATTTCAAATTTACACAACCGGGAGTGGAAGAGGTTTTTCGGGAAGTATCTCAGAAAGTGAACCCCGATGAGCAAGACTTTTTTGGAAAATTTTATGACAGGATACAAGACCGATATCAATTCTTTTCTTCGAGAGACCTAAGGAATATCCAGAAAGCAGTTGATGCCAGACTTATAGATTTTGATCTACCGGAAGCATGGTGGGAATCACCCGAAACTTTCTTCAAGCAGGACTACGAAAACAAGTTGCGAATGTTGAAAGAACTGATGATCGAGAATATGAAAGACGTTTCTTTCAAAGATATTCGTCTTCAGGAAGCGTTGTTTTACATAGATACAGCCGTGAGAATTAATGAAAGCGGTATAGAACGAGAGATAGCGGAAACTGCCAAGGAGATGCACATAAGATCGGAAGCTTCAGAGCGACTGAAAAACGGAAACATTCAAATAGAAAACTAGATCTTGGAAAGATTAATAGAAAACGGACTTTTTGGAAGGGGTTTGATTCACCTTAACAAACCCGCTTTAGTCGATCGCTATAACTCATGTCTCGAAGACATTGGTTTACCGACGAGTGCTTTGGATAATTTCCATATCGATGGTTGGGGTTGGAGTCCCGAAATTGCTGATGAAATGGAGAATAAATTCTATCTCTCACATTATGGCCCGGCGAATCCTTATGCTATAATAATTAGCCCACTGCAAGAAGACCGACCAATTTATTTTCCATATCATTCCTTCGACAGGCGAATGATGAAAGAAGTTTTTCGACAATGCGGAAGCCAGATATCGGACCTCACAACCGAGACAGCAATTTGGATCGATGTTGATCAGGAGATCATGAAATACAGGTCACCGCAAGACTTGTTGATGATCGAGTCGATTAATTTAAAGTTTAACTCCACCAGTCATTTGATGAAGGCGGCAAGAGAACAAAGAGAGTTAGTAAGAGTCTTTTATGATGAAGAGAATGCATGGGGCGACCAGCAGCTGCATAAAAAGATCATCGAGAGTTGTACAAAATATGGAGATCTTCGGTTTCGAAGCCTTGATATACCGGATATTCCTTTCACCAATGTCAGGTCATTCTATTCACGTGCCTTTGAAGGAGTTTTTATTTTTAGAGACCTTCCGGGTCAAAAGCCATTATTGGTATTCAAGGGTGATGTGAGTCAGTTTTCAGGAGAACTTCATCATGGGCATATCGAGTATTCCCTCCATGATAAAAACTTATTAGATAGATTGTTTACAGAGAGGCTGTGTGATATCGACTGGCGTTGGTATAAGGAGAATGAGGATAGAATAAAGAGAATACAGTATTGCCTGCTTGCAGATGCCATTACTGAAGAATATCCGGATATTAAGTTGAGAGAAGTCACAGGCCCGAGGAGAAAAAGACTGATCCTTGAATTGGAAGAAAAATTAAAATTAGAGGCGGCATACTTCGAACTCGACCGTATTATGAAACTGTTGGCCAGCAAAAAAAACCCGGATGTGAAAGACCTGTCAGATCGATGCCGGATGTTGCTTGCTCACCCTTATGAGTTTGTTCCGGAAGTAACCAAAGATGTTATATGGCAGTTGCTGGTCAATATGTCACCAGTCGACACTTACCAGACATTTCTCTATGATAAAGAATTGTTCTATGATGAGTATCAGAAATGGAATCATTCGAAAAAGAATTGGTCGATACACTTTCTAAAACAAGAATACATTTTACCATTTCAATAATCCATATGAATATTGCACTACCGGTAATATTATTTTTTCTTCTGGGTATACTTTTATACTACATCGATCTGAAAGTTGGCGTTCAACTTTATAGAAAGTGGTATAAGCTAACACACAAAGATCCTTTACCTGTAGGAATTCAGAGAGGTTTTATAGTAAACTCTTCGCTCGAATCACTATTTGGGATCGCTTTGATCTTAATAGTTGCTGAGGTACTGCTGTCTTTCCAAATTGGTAACTCTCCACCACTGCTTGATATTCTACTTGGTGTGCTTGGATTTATCGGATTAATGCTTGGTTTCTATCTGGGAGGCATTCTAATGAAAGGCATGGGGAAAACTATAGGTTATCTTGAGCATATTGAAAAAGGTGAATTGGATCTGGGGAAAGAACTGGTTAAAGGTGTAAAGAAAGCAAGAGAAGCAATAAAGGAAGAAAAGACCAACAGCACAGATGATTCCGAAGTACAAGAAGAGCATTCGGAAACAAAAGAGGATGATAAACCAGAGAAGGATTGGAGAGACGGGGTAGATGACTTTTTGAAAAAATAGAATATGGAAGAAACTTTAAAGGAGTTAAAAGAAGAGAAGGAGCGAGGTCGATTATACTGGTTCATGCGAAACTCATCAAGAGCTCTGTGGTCCTGGATGAAGAAACACTGGATATTATCTATTCTAATATTTCTAGTGTTTATTTACCTTGGCATCACAGGTAGAGCAATCTATCAACCGTTTTTATTGAACTTGAGGAAATATTTTGTTCTCACGATCATTGTAGTTGTAGTGATTTATTGGTTGATGAGGATATTCTTCAATTCCAGAATTGTTGGAAAGCTTGTTTCGGCCATAGTATTAATCGCATTTGTTTTCATGTCGGTAACCCTGGGCCAGCGAGTCTACGAGTATCTTGGTCTATATATTCACTATATAAGTTTAAATAAGGTTGAGTTAACTGAATTGCCAACTACAGATCATGAGCGAATCCATCCTCTAAACTCGATACAAACTCTTGCCAGACAGGAGGCTCTGTCTGAAACGGAAGAAGCGACACGGCCAATGTTCATAAGAAGAAGAGATGGAAGCTTTGATTTCTCAATGAGCATAGGGCCTTCCCCAGAGTACCCCGCACAGCGATTAGAAAAGAATATGTATCGGGTAATCAGTGTCTCCGCCACGACCCCTGCACCCGATTTTTCTAAAAAGAATCAATATGATGCGAACTTTGATGTGGGTCCATTCTTACTGTTTTCTAAGAACATAAATACAGCCTCGATAAAATCTTTTAACTTTTTTCAATTTTTCAATTATGAAATAGGTGAACCTTTCTTTCTTGAAGACAACAGTGGGAATTGGGTACAAGTAGTTCCTCTCATTCGATGGAAAGGGGTATTGATTCCCAGACCTGTATTTGGGGGAGTTTTAGTGTTTCATCAGATAGAATCAACTGGCATAAGTCGGTACTTAAGAAGAATATTCACCGGTGTAGGTGATTTCATTCCTTCGAATAAAATTGAAAGCTTCTCATATCTCAAAGGGCAACATCTCTTACCAATAAAGGTTGCGAGGTTTATTGCGGAAAGTTTCCGCTTTCAGGAGGGCTTTTTTGCACCAATGCCTGGATATCACGAAGGAGACATTCGGATACCCGACATGCCACAGGATCAAAACGAGCAACCGTTTTTCACGTATTTCAATATTCCAGCCAGAGGTGGGATACTTTGTAGTTATTTTGGCCTTGAGCCATATCAGGAGACAAAAAAGGGCCTTAATACTTCACTTATCATTCCGGGAGATAGCGATAATGAAGTGTTTTTCAAAGATCACTCCGAACAGAGGGATGGATTGATAGGGTCAAGTGCAGTACCGTCTAAAGTTATAGAAAGTAAAAAGAACTATGACTGGTCTAAAAACCACCCGGCAGAATCGAGACCTTATATAAAAGAGATCGGAGGTAAGAATAGATTTTTCTGGTTGAACACGGTTGTAACAAACATGGACGACACGGGTACTGATTTTATTGGAGGGACAATTCCGGATGTCACAATAACAGATGCTAAATATGGTAGAGTGGTTTGGATCGAGCAGAAAAATTTAACATCTCAAGGTCAATGGAAGGAGCAAATATCTGAGGAATTGAATTCTATTTGGGAGCAGCGAAATTAATTTTCTCCAAACAGGAATAATAGTGGTTTATGGACTCTTTTAGACCAGGCTTTTTCGTTATGGAATGCACCTTCATCCAGGTGCCAAACATAGTTGTATCCTTTATTATCGAGGAGTTTCATCATTCTATCCACTCCAGGTTGTAATTCCTTTTCCAGCTCCTCCGTTCCATTATCTATATAAACCTTTATGTTGCGTAGGTTCTCAGTATCATTTTTTACATGAGAAAGATAAGAAAGGTCATATTTTGGTATATCAAAAGCAGGCGATAGGCAAGCTGCTTTTCCGAATACTTCAGGATATTCCCAAGTCAGGATAAAAGAAATCAAACCACCCATCGATGAACCCATAATGGCAGTGTTACTTGGGTCAGTTTTGGTTCTATATGATGAATCGATGAATGGTTTCAGATCGTTAACCAGCCAGGAGGCATATGTCTGCCCCTCTGTTAGATATGAATATTCATTTGTTCTTTTAGCGGTATTGTATATTGCAACAGCAATGAACTCTTCAGCCTGATCAATAGCAAACAGACTATCAGAAACTTCATCAACCCTCCAGTCGTTTCCGGTATAAGAAGTATAGGGATTGAAAACGTTTTGACCATCATGCATATAGAGCACCGGAAATCTTTTATCTGCGTCATATTCATATGAAGGAGGGAATCGCACGATAACATGTCTGGAGGCTAGCCCCTTTGTTGGCATATCTTTATGAAGGAGAGCATTTCCACTAACACCCATAAGGATATCAGTGTTTTTCCAGTGCTTTATTTCTAAAGAGATGGATGTATCTTTTGTAACTCTTACTTTGAAATTGCCCCTCACTTTTTCATCATCGGTAAGAGCTTCTGTCATCCAGCTACCTTTCGTTAACTTGAATTCTATTGTCGTATCGGAATAGAACTTGAAGTCACCTACCCATTTTTGGTTTTCTTCCTCGAAATCAAAATGAATTTTAGATGGATCCCAAAACCCAAATTTAGAATGGTTGCCGCTAATATAGACTCTTTCCGAAGAAGGGTCGATGTTGTTGCTTTCAACTTGAATTTTGACGTGATGTTCCTGATCCTTGCAAGAGAAGAGAGTAGAGAGGAATATAAGAATAATGCAATAGCGTATCACATCAATTTTTAGGAATGAGTTTATACTTTTCCTTGAGGTCGTTTAATAGCTCTTTTTGGGCGTCAATTTTCTTTATCAATTCATCTCTTAAAGGATTTGCATGATTGGTGTTTTTAAAGAAACCCATTTTATCCTCAAGAGAATAAAGCTCTGACTGGGTTTTGGATATCCTGTCTCGCATTTGATTACGTTCCTTTCGAAACAGATCTTCTCTTTTACTGCTATCCTTGTACCCGTCGAGTTTGTGTTTAAATTTCAGTATATCTTTTTCATGCTTATCCATATCTAAAGCCGAATATATCTTGCTCACTGCTTTATTATATGATTGATTTATTGAGTCTATCGATCCCGAAGGAACTTGATCGATCGCTTTCCATCGAAGGGCAAAGTCTTTTAAAGCCTCCAGATCTTCATCTTGAACGCCCTTTGAGGTATAATTATTGATCTCTTTGATGAGGTCTTCTTTTAAAACTAAGTTTTCCCTTCTCCGATCATCGATGGTAGCATAAAACTCTTTCTTTGCTGCAAAAAAATCATCACAAGCACTCTTAAATTTTTTCCATAATTTTTGTTCATCAGACCTGTTTGCCGGACCTATCTTTTTCCATTCTTTCTGAAGTTGAATGAATTGTTCAGTTGCTTCTTTCCAGTCTTCGGAATCCTTGATGTCACCGGCTGCTTCGATCAACTTCTTTTTAGCTTCCTTATTTTCTTGTTGCTGAGCTTTACTTTTATCGAAATGGGCTTTCTTCTTTTCAAAAAACAGATCGCATGCTTTTTTGAATTCAGCCCAGCATTCATCATTTTGCTTTTTGTTCAAAAACCCGGTCTTTTTCCAAAGTTGTTGGATTTCGATAACCTCTTCTGTGTGTTTCTGCCAGTCTTTAAATTTGCTAATATCAAGCTTATTCAAGCTATCAACTTTTTCTATCAGTGCTTTTTTTTCATTGTAAGCTTCTTCATGAAACTTGTGTACCTCTTCATAATGGTGATGGATTCGTTCATAGATTTTATTGACCGTATCGTAGTATTTGTTTCTTACCTCAGGCCACTTATCTTGAAGAGTTGGGCCTATACTGCTCCATTCTTTCTGATAAACTCTAATTAAGTATTCAACCTGTTTAACAGATTCGATGGCGTTGAGAGACTCGATTTTGTGGATCAATTCATTCTTGAGTTCAAGGTTCTTTTCAAGGCTATATTCTCTGAGCTCTCTGTAAATTTTTGCATTATAATAGAATTCATCTACCAATACATTGAAATCGTGTTGAAGCGATTTTTCATCAGTTGGATTTACATGACCACTATTGTGCCACCTTTCTTTAATAGCATTGAATTCATCAAATGCAGGACCAGCTTCTTTTTCTTTTTTAATCAAGAGCCTAAGCTCATCGATAATCTTGGTTTTGTCGACGACATGTTTTTTCTTATCATCTTCGGTTGGTTCTTGTTCTTCCTGTGACTTTTCTTCTTTAACATCCTTTTTCGCTACATCAGATGCTGAATCATCATTTTTTGGTTCATTTTGATTCGAAGTCTCTTCGCTCTCAGATCCGGTATCAGCAGATGTTTGCTCAGGAACAGGATCAGTAGAATCGTTCTCAGTGCTTTCAGAAGTTTCCTCAATCTGATTTTCATCTGTGGTCCCTTCAGGATCAATATGATTCTCTAATTTACTTTCGTTCTCTATTTTATTTGACTCTTCCAATGCAGATGTTATTATACAATTGTATGCTGATTGTCGACAAAAGTTTCATCCCGCATCCGAAAACTGCATGCTTAATAGCATCGGAAATCGTCCACGAGCAAAGGGAAACAAACCACAACCTGCAATAAAGTGTATTGCCTTTGTGAAACTTTCAATCCTTTAATCTACATAAAGTTAAGTATAAAGGCAATTTCAGGCATAAAAAAAGCCCTTCCGTGGAGGAAGAGCTTTTCACCTTAACCAAAAAGTTCTACTAGTAATCGGCGTTTGCTGTCTCAACAAGTTCCAGTCTTACTTTTTGGACTTCACCTAACTTGTTTACGTATTCGTTTAAATATCCTTTTGATAATAAATCCTTAGCTTCAGATTTTAGCACTCTATACTTATCAAGTAATTTCTTAAATCGGTATAAATTCAGTATTTGTATCATAATAATTTGGTTTTAGTGTTTGTATTTATTGTTCTTATAACAAACTACGTGCCAAAAATGTTTTAACTTCTTTAAGTTATTGAATAACAGATCATTAATTTGTAAAAAAGTCTTAGATCATGCAAAACAGACCATCATCAGCTTATTTTGCAAGCCGTTCTGAGGTAATTGGGATCAATGGAATGGTTGCGAGTAGTCACAGTCTTGCAAGTGCTGCTGGCATCGAGATCCTAAAGAAAGGTGGAAGTGCAGTAGATGCTGCTATAGCTGCAAATGCTGTTTTGGCGGTAGTTGAACCAACAGGTTGTGGTATTGGCGGAGATCTGTTCGCAATTTGTTGGATCGAAGGGGATAAAAAACTATATGGACTGAATGGAAGTGGTCGCTCTTCTCTGCTGTCAGACATAAATCAAATCAAAGAAAGAGGGTACTCAACTATTCCAAAGTTAGGCCCGCTCTCCATTACTGTACCGGGATGCGTGGATGCATGGTTCGAACTACACAACAAGTTTTGCAACCTTGAAATGGAAGAGATCCTAAAGCCTGCTATTTATTTAGCTGAAAATGGATTCCCTTTAACGGAGGTTATTACATTTTATTGGAACAGAAATATGGCTGCCTTTAAGGAGTTCCCATCTGCTTATGCGCTTTTTGGGAGTGAAAAAAGAGTAAAAGGAGAACGGATCAAAAATGAGAGCCTTGCTAAAACCCTTTCAGTAATAGCAAAAAGCGGGAAAGATGTTTTTTATCAAGGTGATATAGCAAGAAAAATTTCAGACTTCATTGTCCAATCCGGAGGTAATTTTTGTGAAGAAGATCTGAACAGACACTCCTCCATTTGGGTTGATCCACTAAGTATAAATTATAGGGGTTATGATATTTGGGAGTTACCACCTAACGGACAAGGAATTGCCGTTCTTCAAATGCTCAATATGCTCGAAGAGTATAATCTGGCGGATATCAAATGGAACAGTGCTGAGTATATCCACTTGCTTGTCGAGGCAAAGAAGTTAGTATATGAAGACCGCGCAAAATATTATTCGGATCCGGATTTTTCCGATTTTGATTATAATCGATTATTAACAAAATCATATGCAAAGGAGCGATCTCAGTTTATAGATCTTTCTGTAGCATCGAAGACTGTTTCTGCTGGTAGTGTTTCTGAAGGTGACACGGTTTATCTCTCGACTGCGGATCAATGGGGTAACATGGTTTCTTTCATCCAAAGCAACTATATGGGAATGGGAAGCGGTATTGCTCCTCCAGGATTAGGATTTATGTTACAGAACAGAGGGTGTTCGTTTTCTTTAGATAAGAACCACGCAAATTGTCTTGAATCTGGCAAGCGGCCGTTTCACACTATTATTCCCGCATTTGTAAGCAAGGAGGATAAGCCAATGATCAGTTTTGGATTGATGGGAGGAGACATGCAACCACAAGGACATGTTCAGATCATTTCAAACATTTTCGATCACGGAATGAACTTACAGGAAGCAGGAGATGCTCCCAGAGTTAGGCATGAGGGGTCGTCGGATCCAAATGGAAACCTGGCAGTTGAGTTAGGCGGTACTTTGTTTCTCGAGCATGGTTTCAGCGATGATACAATTGCTGATCTTGGCAGAAGAGGTCACAATGTTAAAGTCCAAAAAGGGGGCTATGGTGGCTACCAAGCCATAATGAAAAATCAGAAGCAAAACGTCTATTACGGTGCATCCGAGTATCGCAAAGACGGATGTGCTTTGGCTTATTGATCACAATTCCACCAACCTCAAAAGATCATCCAGGATTCCTTCCTGACTCGGGCGTTTAGCATTCTTGCTAACGATGTTTCCATTCTTATCCATGATCATATACCGTGGAATACTGGTGATCCCAAACTCTTTGCAAACAGGAGCACCCCAGCCACCTGGCGAAAATCCATGAACTCCTTCAAGTCCGAATTTTTCTATTGAGGATTTCCAGGTTTGTTGGTTTTTATCAATACTGATGTATAGAAAAACAATATCTTTTTTCTGTTTGCTCGTTAACTGCTCTTTCAACTTTTTTGCAAAAGGAAACTGTTGTCGGCAGGGTCCACACCAGCTTGCCCAAAAATCAATATAAACTACCTTGCCCTTTAAGTCATCAAAAGTGAATTCCTTCCCATCTGTGCCCAGCAGGACCACACCATGCTTTTTACTTCCCTCTTTGGCAGACATGGAAGCTTCGTATGCGGATTTCTGGCTTTTCGGATCTTTTGCGTTTAATTGTTCTTTATTGTTCTCTGCAACCCAATCCGAATATTTTTTCCCTCCAGGCAGGTTCTCCAGTGCTTTTTGGTAATGCCTAAGGACAGATGGAAGAATGTTTTCAGCTTCATTATCAAGATATATTGCCTTGAAATAGTTGAGCGGTTCTTTCTTCAAGTGTGTCCTAACGTATTCCATAATTTTATCTGTCTTTATATCATCACTGTCAAACTTTGCAAAACTGTTGACCATATAAGTGAAATAACTGACATAATGCGGTAAGAATGTTCTGTAAGTTGGGCTAATCATAACTCCATCAGTGATCATTGATGGATGATTGAATTTTTTTACCATAATAAGAGGAATTTCAAATACCTCTCCTCCTTTACTTTGCTGCGTCTTTACTGTAGAAGAATAGATCAATAGACCCCAATAGTTGAATTCTATTTCATTGAAGATCAGCTTTTTGAAGCTGGTTGTAAATTGATCTTTTTTATCATATTCCGAATAATAGTGCCAGTGAGCTTTTCTGTTATCGAAAAGCTTCATTTCGATATCATCAATGTGGCTATTGGTAAGCATTGTACTCATGGCATCCCAACTATAGTGATCTTGGAATTTTTTAGAGAAAGCAGTATAGAATTCATTATTAGCAGCTCCCTCACCTTTAAATTCCAACGTTTCTAAGTTCTGGACATCAGCGTGGATCTCCAGATTAACACCAGGTTCAATAAAAATTGGCAATTCAATAGAGTTCAAATTAATTATAGCAACTTGAGGATCTGTAATTTGTAGAGGGATATCGAATTTTTTCCCCTTGACGTTTACCAACTGAATTGACTCGCTCCCTGGTAGATAGCTATCATGAATAGCAATTGAAAATTCTTTTGATCCAAGGTTATTGATAGTACCGGATAAAATAGTTTCTTCCTGACCAAATAGAGACAATGGTATTACTAATAGAACAGTTAAAATCTTAAGCATAGTTTAGTTGATTTGCATGAAACAGCAATAGCAGTGCAAAATTAGTTCCAATTTTGGGAACAATCAATAAAATTGCAGCTATTATACGAGTTGGAGTTCAGTGCAGGACTGCATGAAGTCCTGTCCGAATTTTTTAACACACCATTCGTAAAGTTCGAATACTTCCGATTCCAGTAAATTATGAATTGCTTTGTAGTATTCCTTTGTAAACAATTTAGGATCGAAACTGACTTTTTCAAGGACGATTTTTGCATACTCCAGAGAACTCATATATTCTATTTGAAGAGGTTAAAAATGATTGCTAATATTATACGTTAGGTAGATTCAATAGTTCCTTTTTCATTTCTTATAAAACTTTCCAATCCAATTTTTATTATATATCCACTGCTACTTTTTCACCTTTCTCATACTTTTCTTTTGCATGATTACACCATTTGCAATCTTCGCTTCCGCAGCCTCGATTAAACTCAAAATTTTTGATTTGGTTATAGACCGACTTTATCTGTGTTTTAACCATTTCCAGATCATCATTTGAAATAACAACCGAATGAGGTTCGGGAATGTTCCCAAACTTATCAGCTTCTATAAAATCAAAATTAACATGCTGAACAGTCCAATTTAACTTAGGATCATTCATTATCAAAAGTTTATAAAATACAGCTTGTCTCCATAAATTTCCGCCGAAATTTTCAACATGATGTTTAGTATCCTTTCTGACTCGCTGTCCAGGCCTGTTAAAAACTTTATACTTATCTACATTATTTTTATAGTTTCCTGTTTTGTAATCAATTAAGACTACATTATTGCCATCAATCTCAACCTTGTCGATCTTCCCATTAATTTTACAGTCATCAACGAGAATGTCTTTGCATCTCATTTCGATCTTAACTTCAGAACTCCACTGGGATCTTCTTTCCTCATAGTATTTTGAGAGCGCTTCTTTCCCACTGATCATTCTCTGTTCAAAGTCTTTTCCATGAAATGATCCTCTTTTTCTAAACATCTCTTCTTCGAATAGATGCAATAAAACCTCCTTAGCAGGTATCGCGGATCCTTTCATGCTCTTAAAGAAATACTCAAGTGCATGGTGAGCGACAGATCCAAATACAATTGCTGAATTTTCGATCATCGGAACACCTACGATATATTCAAAATAAAAAGAAAGGGGACATTCTAAAAACTTATTTAGATGGGAAACACTCAAACTATACCTGTCCACGCGGGCCTTGATAAGAGGTCTATCAATTAGCGGTACCGTAACTTCCTCATTTTTACTATGCTTATCCAATATATATGGAAGCTGTTCTTGAGGCGTTATTTCGACAGAGTCGCTAAGTGAATAAACGCTTTCGGCAAGTTCGGAAATGAATATGGATTGATTCTCCACTACGTCTTCAATAGTTTCAGGTAATGTTAAAACCAGATTGCTTTTACAGCGGGTGATACCAACATAAAATAATCTTCTTTTTTCTTCCTGATCATCACCATCACTTGATCTTATAAGTTTTTCCGGAAAGGAAAAGCCCCAACCGCCCCATTTTTTCTCCCAATGTTTCTTGATGCACCCTAGCATAAACACGTGCTCAAACTCTTTTCCTTTGGAAGAATGAACAGTTGATAGAATAACACCCTTAGAAGATCCGATCGTATTTGAACGCAGTATTTTGAAACGCAATCTTTTAAACAAGTTGACCTTTTCAATAAATTGATCCAGAGTAATATATGGAGCTTTTTCACTTTCATTCTTGATGAAAGTGAAAAAGCTATCCAGATCTTCAAGCATTTCAATATGCTTTTTCTGCTGTGAGACATATGTTAGAATTCCAGAGTATAAGAAATTGTCAAAAATTCGTGAGATGATTTCATTATCAACAAGTTGAATCCATTTCTCAATGTTTTGACTCAGTCGAAGCAGGTTGTGGTAATTGTTGTTCGTAATACTGCTGAACAGGTTGTTCTCTACAAATTGGTCGGCTTCACTTATGAGTTGTCTTAGCGAAAAGTATTTCTTTTTGAACTTATCTGTGTATCTCAATTTATGCTGCAATTCCGCTACGACCAGAGGGTCGATATCAAAATAAGGCATGTTTAAAATGGAAAAAAGCAGATGGTCGTTTCTAAATGGGGTTTTTCTTTCCTGACTCACATAGTTTGCTATCAGCAATAGTGACTCCACAAGTTTAGACTCGAGGATATTGGTATTGAGTGAGATTTGGTATGGTATGTTTCTAGCTTCCAATAGCTCACGAACATTATCTGCTAAAGCATTTTTAGGATATAGAACTGCGATTTCAGAGGGAGGAACTTTATCGGTCGATAATAATTTTTCGATCTGCCTAACTATATAAATTGCTTCTTGCTGTGGATTCTTGCACGTTAAAATTTTTGGAACGATATCAGCATCGGCAACAGCAGGATTTGATGCTAACAGGTTCTTATCAAATGAAACTCCATCCAAACTATTCCCAAGTCTCCTTATGTTATTGGATATTAAGCTTTTGGAAAGGTTTAGTATGTTTTGTGAACTTCTGTAATTTTCTTCTAATACTATAACTTTCAGGGAGTCTTTAAACTTTTCATAGAATAGCTGAATATTCTCAATATTAGCTCCCTGAAATCGATAAATAGATTGGTCGTCATCTCCTACGACGAATAAATTCGGATCATCCCAGTAGTTGCAAAGAAGGTTAAGGATTTCAAATTGAGAACCGCTCGTATCCTGAAACTCGTCAACTAAAATATATTGGAATTTCTCCTGATAGTTTCTAAGCAGATCTTCAGAGGAGTTGAATGCCCTAATTACCCAGAGTATCATATCATCGAAGTCATATCTCTTTTTTGCGATCATTCTTTCGCGATAGATATCGTAAAGTTCAACAGCTGCAATAAATTTCAGTTTTCGACTAAGCTTATCCTTCTTTAGATCGCTTGTTTCAATTTCTTCTTTGGTTATTCGAATCAATTCTTTAGGGTTCATGCTCTCTTTCTTCATGTCTTCGAATAAACGTTTAAGCATATTCGCAGAAGAATAGAGATCTCGACTACCTGCTTTCATAGGATTTTTAGGATCCAGTTTCAGTAAAATTTCCTGTAATATTTCGATCTTATCGATATCGGATGCTAATTCAAGTCCATGAATGCCAAATTCGTCTGGATGTTCAAGAATAACACCATTGCAGAAAGCATGAAATGTTTGAATATTGATCCGATGTGCTAATGGACCAATATAACGGATCAGCCTTTTCCTCATTTCAACTGCTGCAGTATCGGTATAAGTCAGACATAGAATATTATCTGCTCCGGTATCCGTGTTTTGCAAAAGGTATCCAATTCTTGTTGTTAATAGTTCAGTTTTTCCCGTACCTGGACCGGCAACAACCATAACAGGACCATCTATTTGTTCGACAGCTTCACGTTGCTTTTTATTTAATCTTGCAAATGCTTCATTATATGCTTTTGATTTCTGAATCATAAACTATTTTTGTAACAAATATCAATCATCAAAACGCAATGTACTTGCGTTTTGTAATAAACTGAGATTCATGAAAATTAAAGTATTTGTAACCGGTGGTACCTTTGATAAAGAGTACGATATGATCAATGGTAAACTGTATTTTAAAGATACACACCTTCCGGAAATTTTTGCCTTAGGTAGGTGCAATTTAGATATCAACATACGCACATTGATGATGATAGATAGCTTGGACATGACTTCGGAAGACCGTGAGTTGATCGTTCGGCAGTGCAAAAGATCGAAAGAGGATAAAATCCTGATCACTCATGGCACGGATACTATGGTAAAAACTGCGATGGAACTAGCATCAGAAGGTATAGACAAGACAATAATTCTAACAGGGGCGATGATTCCCTATAAATTTGGTAGTTCTGATGGATTTTTCAATCTTGGAAGCGCTCTCGCATTCGTACAGGTTTTAGAACCAGGGGTTTATGTTGTAATGAATGGCAGGTATTTCCGTTGGAATAACGTTAGGAAAAACAGAAAAACGGGATATTTTGAAGAAATTTCTCAAACTAATGAAACCTTAATTTAAAAGTTGCCGTATCAATAAACAGGTGATAAGTAAACTAGCATAATAAAGGCTTTTGGTTAAGGAAGAAAAAACTTCGTGGATAATCTGCGGAGTTTTTTCTTTTTAGGGACTTTCCAACTTTTGACTCGCATTGACTCCTTCAAACTGATCTTCTACATATTTCTGGATCCGCTCTAATTTCTCATCTGCTATCTCCATCGTTTCAACCGGCTCTATTGTCAATATTAAATGCTTCGGAGTTTGTTTCAGGGAAAAATCTTCGGGATGAGTTTGTATATATGTAAGTACCTCACCAAAAATTTTTGATTCGTAATAAGGAGATTCTTTATTATCGACAAAGAAGCATTTCAAAATATTATTCTTAAATAGAATCCTGTCGAAGCCAATTTTAAGTGCCAACCATTTTAATCGGATCGCATTAAAAAGTTCAAACACTTCAATTGGAAGTGGTCCAAAGCGGTCTACAAGATTAGACCTGAAATCATCCAGCTCTTCTTCGTTCTTAATATTGTTCAGCTCTGTATATAAGGATAGTCGTTCATTGATATTTGTAACGTATGCGTCAGGTATCAACATGTCCAGGTCAGTTTCGATTTGGCAATCCTGAATAAATTGTCTGTTTTCATTCAACTCTATCGCATAGAGGTCTTTGAATTCAGTTTCTTTCAGCTCCCGCAGTGCTTCATCAAGGATCTTATGATACATATCAAATCCGATCTCCGAGATAAAACCACTTTGCTCTGCGCCGAGTAAGTTTCCTGCACCTCTGATATCCAGGTCACGCATGGCAATATTTATTCCGCTTCCCAGATCTGCAAATTCTTCGATCGTCTTCAATCTCTGTCTGGCTTCTCGTGTAAGGGTGCTTACTGGCGGTCTAAAGAGATAACAGAACGCTTTTTTATTTGAACGCCCAACCCTTCCACGGAGCTGATGCAGATCGCTAAGCCCGAACATATGAGCATTATTGATGATGATCGTATTTGCATTAGGTATATCAAGGCCTGATTCGATTATCGAAGTACAAAGCAAAACATCGTATTCTCTATTTATAAAAGCAAGCATGATCTTTTCGAGCTCTTTCCCATCCATCTGTCCGTGTGCCACAGCAACATCTATATTTGGAATGATCTTTTGCAGCATTGCTTTTACTTCAACGATATCCTTAATTCTGTTATGAACAAAGAATACCTGCCCACCACGATAGACTTCGTATTCTATACTTTCTTTGATCACTTCCGGGTCAAAGGTGTGCACTTCAGTCTGAATCGACTGCCGGTTTGGTGGTGGAGTTCTCAATATCGACATATCTCTTGCACCCATCATGGAGAATTGTAATGTTCTCGGTATTGGAGTTGCTGTGAGCGTAAGCGTATCGACATTTACTTTCATTTCTTTCAGTTTGTCTTTTACCGATACTCCGAATTTTTGCTCTTCGTCGATGATCAACAATCCCAGATCTTTAAACTCTACTTTTTTTCCGGCTAAAGCATGAGTGCCAATGATGATATCCAGCTTCCCTTCTTTCAGCTGTTTCAAGATCTCAGTTTTCTGCTTTGCTGATTTGAAGCGGTTCACAAATGCAACATCGCAAGGAAAGTCTTCTAAGCGTTCCTGAAAAGTTCTGTAATGCTGCATTGCCAGGATCGTTGTTGGAACGAGAAGCGCAACCTGCTTGCTGTCGGCAACAGCTTTGAATGCTGCTCTGATCGCAAGTTCTGTTTTACCAAATCCAACATCTCCGCAAACAAGCCTGTCCATAGGAGTTTCATCCTCCATGTCCTTTTTGATCTCTTTAGTAGCTTTATTCTGATCAGGTGTGTCTTCATAGACGAATGATGCCTCGAGCTCTGTCTGAAGATAGGTGTCTTTGTTAAATGCAAAACCTTTCTGAGCTTTTCGTTTGGCGTACAGTTTAATCAGATCCTCAGCAATATCCTTGATCTTGCGCTTTGTTCGTTTCTTAAGTTTATTCCAGCTGTCGGATCCGAGCTTATTGATTCGTGGTGTGTTTCCTTCCTTTCCGGAATACTTGCTGATCTTATGAAGTGACTGAATAGAAACATACAATAGATCGTTGTCTGCATATTTTATTCTCACAGACTCCTGGACGTGACCGTTTACCTCAATTTTTTCAAGACCAGAAAACACTCCTACTCCGTGGTCGATATGCGTTACAAAGTCTCCTGGAGAAAGCTCGCTTAACTGCTTCTTCAACAATGCCTGATCTCTGGAGAATCCTTGCTTGAGTTTATATTTATGGTAACGGTTGAAGATCTGATGATCAGTGTAACATGCCAGTTTTAAATCTTCATCGATATATCCTTGATGAATGGCATGGTAAAAGGGATAGAATTCAACACCTGCTTTCAGATCTTCGAAAATATTGTAGAACCGTTCTATTTGTCGCGGATTATCTGAAAATATCAGGCATTTAAAATTGTTGGATTCAAGCTCTTTGATATTTTCTATAAGCAGATCGAATTGCTTATTGAAAGATGGTTGTGGTTTTGTATTAAAATTAACAACTTCTTTGCTTATCACAGCGGTGTTGCCACATTCTATCACGGGCAATGCATTGAGGTTATTCAGAACATCATCAGAATTTTGGAACACATGATTGGCTTCCCCCTCAAGCAATGGGTGTCCAGGATGATTCATGGATTCTTTGACTATATTTTCCCTGACTTTTTCTGCTTTTTCCATGCAGTCATCCAGTATCTCTTTTAAAGCATTGATGTCTTTAACCCAGACTACAGTTGATCCTAGTATTATGTTGAGAAAGGAAGTCTTCTCATCAAGTTTAAAGTCTGTTTGTATATTAGGTACGATCGAGAATGATGCGATCTTTTTTGTTGAGAGCTGACTGTTAGGATCGAAATTTCTGATAGACTCCACTTCTTTATCGAATAACTCGATCCGGTAAGGATGATCGTTACCATATGAAAATATATCGATGATGCCACCTCTAACAGAAAATTGACCTGGTTCGTAAACGAAATCGACCATCTCGAATTGGTGTAGATGGAGTTTTTCAATGAGGTCATTGGTATCAAGATATTCACCGTCTATGATCTCTATGCTGTGTTCGTATAGCATTTCGGATTTAACAACTCTTTCAAATAGAGCTTCCGGGTAGGTAACAATTAACTCTCCACGTGTTTTTGAATGTGCGAGCTGGTTCACAACCTCTGTCCGCATTCTAACATTACTGTTATTCATCTCATCAAACTTCCCAGGCCTCTTAAATGAATCAGGAAAGAACAGAACATCCTTTTTCTCGTTCAGGCTATTTAGGTCATTATGGAAGAAGGCTGCTTCTTCGCGATCTTCCATAATGAAAAGGTGATGTATGTTTTTTTTCTCGAAGGTAGCGGAGGCGACGACAGACAAAGCGGATCCGGTCAATCCTTTCAAATGAAGGTTTGTTTTATTGTCTATCGAATCTGAAATAATACTTATCTGCCTGCTCTCTCCATATAGTTTCTTAATGAATTGCAGGTCGATCTTAACTCCTGTCTCTATTTTAATCTACTTTTATATGTATGTTGAAATCCAATCAACCGCAAATTTAATGACTTCTTCTTTGTTGATGTCATTATGTAATTCATGGTAACCGTTTTCCCAAATTCTCAATGTAACATGCTTATCCTTTCTTTCGGCTAGTTTTTTTGTTGCTTCATGTGATGTAAGCTTGTCCTCTTCTCCATGCATAAGCAATATTGGGATGCTTAGTGCCGGGGAATCATGAAGGATCCATTGTCCATTATTCATGATCGTAAAAAATAACTCAGTGGTAATATAGTCATGAACGAGAGGGTCTTCCATATATTTTTTAACCTCATTTTCATTTCTTGAAATAAATCCGGCATTCAATTTGGTTCTATCAGTATACTTCGGGTATATGTTCTTTACAATTTTTGCCAAAGCAAATTTAAAAGCCGGAGGCTTTTCTGTGAGTTCTATCCACGGGCTTGTCACGATCGCGGCTTTAAAAGGCTGCAAAGGAGATGTCAACAAATATCGTAAAACAATATTGCCACCCATGCTATGTCCATAGATAAACATCGGAAGATCTGGATCTACTTGTCTTGCTCTTTCATAAAGTTTATCGATCGTTCCAAGCAGTTGTTCTTCGTTGGAATGTCCTTTTTTCCCTGTGGTTCTTCCATGTCCTGGAAGATCTGTAGCGAAGACACTGATACCAATTTCATTAA
This sequence comes from Chitinophagales bacterium, assembly GCA_013001465.1. GTDB lineage: Bacteria > Bacteroidota > Bacteroidia > Chitinophagales > JABDMM01 > JABDMM01. The sequence goes on from JABDMM010000033.1 coordinate 22,251, forward strand.
AAGCAGCGGCTACATGGGCATACCTTTCGGAATGCTCTCCCAGGCCATGGATTAAACATAGCAATGCCCGAGGTTGATCTACTTCCCACGAGATAGCGGATAAAGTAATATCCTGAAAAGGTATAGTGAAACGATGTGACATGATCGTTGAATTAAGGTAAATATATTACATTTAGAAGCAAGGAGGTTCATACTTAAATTCTAGAATTATGATCAGGCGCATGCTTAATTTAATAATCATACTCGTTCTTTTGTTTGGATTCTATGTTCTCGCAATGATCTTGTTTAACTGGGCGACGGACTATCGTCCGGGTGATACCACTGCGGTTCAAACGAAAAACCAGGGTATTCCAATCGACACTGTCGCTGAAAAAAGTTTTCTTATCTGGAACATAGGGTTTGGAGGACTAGGCGAGGAGATGGACTTTTTTTATGATGGAGGTAAATCTGTTCGGCCGAAAAAAGTACTCGTAGAAAAATATTTGGAGGGGATCCATTCTTTTTTGGAGGGTAAAAAGAATCTCGATTTTATTCTATTACAAGAAGTAGATAAAAGATCCAAGCGTAGCTATAGAAACAATGAGGTGGAAAGCATCTCAAATATTTTTGAAAATCACAGTTCTGCTTTTGCACCGAACTACAAGGTGAAGTATATCCCTATTCCATTTGAGAAACCATTGGGTGGTGTCTTGAGTGGTTTACTTTCTTTAAGTAAATTTCAAGCGGATGAAGTAACACGTTATCAGTTTCCAGGAAATTTCTCTTTCCCGAAAAGCCTCTTCTTTTTAGATCGATGTTATCTTAAGATGAGATATAAACTTCCGGATGGAAAAGAACTCATCGTTATCAATACGCACAACTCTGCCTATGATGATGGTAGCCTGAAAAAAATTCAGATGGAGTACATGCGTGCAGATATCCTAAACGAATATCAAGAAGGAAATTATGTAATTGTTGGTGGCGATTGGAATCAATGTCCGCCAAACTTCGATTGCTATAAATTCAAAAAAGCTGAAAGCCCCTACGAGCAAAGAAATATTGAAGAAGACTATTTGCCTGGTTGGACTTGGGGCTATGATAGCGAGGTTCCTACTAATAGAAAACTTGCAAAACCATATGATCCCGAAACTACATTCACAACTGTGATCGACTTTTATCTTTGCTCTCCGAATATTGAAATCACCAAAATAAAAACTCACGATCTCGATTTTGCCTATTCGGATCATCAACCTGTCGAGCTCCATGTTTTACTTAAATGAAGGAATCGATAGCTTCTCATCTACTTATGATCCGCCCTTCTGCTTTTAGTTATAATAAGCAGACAGCGTTATCAAACAGCTTTCAGGAAAACATAAAACCGAAAACAGGATCCATCGCTGATTTGGCGATAGCAGAGTTCGATAAAGCTGTGGAGATTCTAATTGGCAAGAATTTATTGGTTGGGGTTTTAGAGGATGATCTGGCATTGCCTGATGCGGTATTTCCAAACAACTGGTTTGTTACTACAAATGATTGTTTGGTTTTATGTCCTATGGAAAGCGAGTTGCGAAGAAGGGAGCGCAATCCAAATATAATAGCAACGATCTTGAATAACTTTAAAGTCGCTGAAGTTATTGACCTTTCTGCTTTCGAGAGTGAAGGTCAATTTTTAGAAGGTACCGGGAGTATGGTTTTTGACAGGTCAAATAAATGTGTTTTTTCAAGTGTGTCATCCAGAACAGATCAAAAGTTGCTTCAAGAATTTTCAAAATTGATCGATCATGAATGTCTGATGTTTGAAACAGTAGATAGATATGGCAATCCAGTCTACCATACTAATGTTATGATGAGTATAGGAAATGAAGTTGCAGTGGTGTGTTTTGATGCAATAAAACTTGGTACTGATAAAGTAAGAGACAGATTAAAATCATTCTCAAAACAGATCATCTCAATCAGCATGGACCAAATGGAGAATTTTTGTGGTAATATTTTACAGGTAAAAAATGAAAGGAACAAGTTCTGGTTGATGTCAGAAAGAGCTTATAAAAATTTCAATCCCGCACAACTCGATTTGATATCCGAAAGTGGAGAGATAATTTCTATTCCATTAAACGTAATAGAAAAGTGCGGTGGTGGTAGTATCCGATGTATGATCGCAGAGATTTTTCTTCAACCTCAATAATTATCTACATTCTTTTGTACTATATAGTTATCTGTTCCTAGTTCGTAACAGCACAGATATCCCATGCCTGTTTTCTTCTTATAAATGCATCCAAAATCAATATTGATCAATGGTGAGCCGTTGGAATTTGCTTTGATTGCTTTTTTCATCGCTTGTGGTGTATGACCGTGTACGATTTTTTTGCCTTTAGCTTTCTCAGCATCATATTCCATATTCCTGATCCACATCATGGAGTAGGTATCTTTAAATGGCTTTTCAAGACTGAAGTCAAATCCCGCATGCACCATATAAAACTTCTTATGGGAGGAATAGTATTCCAGAGATTTAAAAAATTTTCTGTATTTCTTATCTATCTCAGAAAAACTTTGAACACCAAAGCTTTTGAGGGTTTGCTTTCCTCCTTGTGCCATCCAGCTTTGCCAGGCAGGACTTCCGGTTTCCACATCTACATAACTATCATGATTGCCTTTGAGGCATATTGTATTATACCCCGACTTCCGTAATTTTAGAATTGTATCGATCACTCCTTTACTGTCAGGTCCACGATCGATATAGTCTCCAAGTAAGAAAAGCTTATGCTTTTTCTTCAGCTTAATTTTCTCAAGCAAGAAATTAAACGTTTCATTGCAACCGTGTATATCTGAAATTGCGAATGCCTTCATAGATTCAAGTCAACCAGTTATTCTTTGAATAAGTGTAGAAGAAAAATTAAATATCTGATATTTCCTAAATAATCTGATCGAATTGAAATATAGTTTCCAACAAAGTGGATTTTAGACTAGCGACCAGGATAGAACTTTAGTGATCCGCTGGCTCTAAAGGTAACGATACGATTATCTTTATTACCGGCTTTATTAGCCGTCATGAAAATATCAGGTCCGAAACCCAGGCTCATTTGACGAGCTACAAATTTTTCAACTCCAAACCCTGCCATGTAAGACATATGATATCTCTTTTCTTCTGATAAGGTAAAGTCTCTATCGAATGAACGCTCAAGGGAAGAAGTAGCGGAATTGTGTGTAAAGTTATTAGATCTCGGTGGCTGAGGTTCTGAGTTATCTGGTTCAAAAATGTAGTTGAATTTTTCTTCTAGCTTAATATGATTCGTAATTCCACCTTTTAGGAAAAGACGCCAGCTGTTTTTTCGAACAAGGTTATATCTTATGCTGATCGGTATATCGACTGACTTTATTATTGAAGTATAGTATACCGGGCATCTATATCTTGTTGCAGTGTCGCAGTCAAATATGCTGGTTTCATACTCTATAACAGAGTAGTTTAATCCGGTAGATACTCCAAATTTCCCTTTGAACATTGCTTCCATGCCTAAACCAATATTATAACCGAACCGAGGCATCAAATTATCATCCAGATAGCTTAACGATGTCCCACCACTTAGACCAAGGTTATAATTCCATTTATTATCAATCTTAGCATAATGATCACCAATTTCAAATCTCAATGCTCTTTCTTCAGATTCTATTAGTAGATGTTCGTATGGATCAAACGGTTTTAAGTGTTTAAAATTCCAACTGTTTCTTTTTCTTCTACTCGTAAACTCAATTTCGTTTTCTTCTACGATAGCGAATAAATTCATTTCTTCGATTTCATCGGACACCAGGCCTACTGATGAGTTAAAATCAGAATTATTGCCTGGAATTATATTAAGATCCTCCTGATGAACCTTTCTTGTTGAGCTATTTATTTTAATGGTCTTTGGAATATTCGTTTTAGTATAACTCCTTGTATTGCTTAACTTATCAACCGCAGCCAAAGGTTTGTTTACAGTTTCATCACATTCAGCTTCATAAATCAGGAAGTTCTCATTACAATCAAATAATGCCGGTTCCTGGGATCTTAACCCCATACCGATCTCTGATTCTTGAATTAACCCGTTGTGTTGTGCAGAATGTTGAAAGGTATGATTATCTGAGTAAAGAAAGCCAGCTGCGGTAAGCGCACCTATCAATATGAGACCAATCGTTGACAGATTCCATATCCATGCTCCACCAACCTTGTTTCCAGGTTTATCAAGTAGTTCCTCCATAGCGCTCCAATCTGAAGGATCGTAGCTCGCTTTGAACTTCGACAGTTTGTCTTTTATAATATCGTCGAATCTATTTGACATAATTCTTTAGTAAATAGCTCTGTTCCTTTAATATCATTTTTTGAAGCTTTGCCCTTGCTTTTGCCAGATTTGACTTTGATGTCCCTTCGGCGATACCGAGCTTAGCAGAAATTTCTTTATGAGAGAACCCATCCATAACATAGAGGTTAAAAACTGTCCGATACCCAGGAGGAAGTTTTTGTATCAGTTCGAGAATCTCTTTTGCAGACAAAGTATCTAAGACATCTACAGTCTTGGACACAGGTGCAGCATGTTCTAAGGTTGCATGATGCTTATGTCGTGCTTCCTTACGATAGTGATCTATTGCACTATTGATCATGATTCTGTAGATCCAACCATCTAGATTGCCGATCTTAGGTTTGTATTTTGCAATGGTATTGAACACTTTGAAAAAACCGACATTCATGATTTCCCTGGCTTCCTCTCTATTGGATGCATATCGCATACATACGGCTAGCATTTTCCCATAATAAGATTCGTATAACTTTTTTTGGGAGAGCCTGTTTTGTTCTATACAACCTTGTATGATGTCGTTCATGTTCATGTAGACCACCCTGGTTGTGTGAGAGATCTTGTGGGTTATCTTTCTCTCACTTAACTGTGCTTCCTTAAAGTTATTGCAGATTTCGGACATTTACACCATACTTTATATCATATTTAACAAACTATTGTCATATTCCGTATCAAAAATGACGTATAAGCCAAACTAAGCGTTGCTTTTAGATCATGGGATAACTACATTTATTCTCTTTTTATTAAATAATTGAAGATGTATTGTGATCTCGGATTGACTACCAGATGCTTATGAAATCAGCTATAATTACTTTTTTCAGTTTAAAAAAATGACTAAAAAATCAAAAAAAGCGGAAAGCTTTATCAGAACTCCCGGTTACCCTGGTGGAAGTGCTGCGATGAGGAAATTCATTGAGAAAAACCTAAAGTATCCCAAGGAGGCATTGGAGAATAACATTCAAGGAAAAGTTAGAGTGAAGTTTAAGTTAAATCAGAATGGAAAGGTTACCAGCGCACTTGTAGAAAAAGGAATAGGCCATGGTTGTGATGAAGAAGCTTTGCGATTAGTTAAACTGTTGAATTTTAAAGCAGTCAAAAATCGTGGGGTTAAAGCCACTTTTGAGAAAACTATTTCAATCCCATTTTACTTCAAACGAAAACCTACTGCAGAGAAGAAGATCGTATATCAACTTATAGAGTCTTCTAAGGCTGAAGAAAAAAATACCTATACTTACACCATCTCAATCAACAAGCAATAGTAGATGCACTTATTACCAGCAGAAGTTGAAAAATACATTGAAGATCACAGCAAAAAAGAAGAAGAGCAACTCTATGATCTGAACCGGGAAACTCATCTGAAAATAATGAATCCACAGATGATCGCCGGACATGTTCAAGGGAAGTTTTTACAAATGATCAGCAGTATGGTTAAACCTGCCAGAGTTCTTGAAATAGGTACTTTCACAGGATACTCAGCGATATGTTTCGCTTGTGGTTTGCAAGAGCAAGGTGAGATCTATACCATAGAGTTTAATGAAGAGTTGCGGCCAATGATCGAAGATCAATTTGATAAAGCGGGACTTTCAGATAAGATACATCTTCATATCGGAGATGCTGCTGAGGTTATACCCACGCTGGACGGACCCTTCGATATTGTATATATTGATGCTGACAAGATCAATTATCATCGATATTTCGATCTTTCATTTCCTTTAGTTCCAGTTGGGGGTTATATTATTTCTGATAATGTATTATGGAGCGGAAAGGTCGCCCAAGCTCAAAAAGATAAGGAGACAAAGGCTCTGGATGACTATAATAAAAAACTGGTCAATGATCCAAGGATTGATAACGTCTTAATTTCTGTAAGAGACGGTATAATGATTGCCCGAAAAATTGCACAGTAGAGCCAATATTTGTTCATAAGCTGGTAATTTCTATATCCCCAGGTACAATAATTTTGAATTTCAGAAGGTTTAATTTGAAATTACATGAAGTACCTATTTCCATTTCTTTCACTATTTCTTTTCATATCTGAGATCTCGGCTCAGAGCGATGTTGAAGATTATATCCAGCAATTCAACCGGATGGCAGTTGAAGAGATGCACAAATTTGGGATACCGGCATCCATAACTCTGGCTCAGGGTATACTCGAATCTGGGAGCGGTAAGTCAGGACTGGCAGTGAGATCCAATAATCACTTTGGAATTAAATGTCATACTGGGTGGGCAGGAAGGAAAACCTACCATGATGATGACAAGAAGAATGAGTGCTTCAGAGTCTACACAGAAGCATCCGAATCCTTCAGGGATCATTCGTTGTTTCTGTTCCACAGAAGTAGATATTCTTTTCTTTTTGAACTGGAAAGAACAGACTATAAAGAATGGGCAAAGGGTCTCAAAAAAGCCGGCTATGCTACAAATCCGAAATATGCACATCTGCTGATCAACCTTATTGAAAGGTACAACCTTCACGCTTACGATCTTATAGAAGACATGGAAATGTATGCTGAGATGGAGAAAAAGAAAAATGCAGACGAAAACGAGCAGGAATTGTCTGAAGAACTTGCCAATGTTGGTGGTCCTATAACTGATGAGGTCAAACCTATTATTAGTCAGCACTCAGGAAATGTATTCCTTTTCAACAGAATTAAAACAGTTATCTCAGGCCCGGATGATAATCTGGTGAGCATCTCCCAGAAACATAATATCAAGATCAAAAGGCTTAAAAAGTATAACGAACTTTATGACGGAGAAGACTTAACTCCGGGGATGAAAGTGTTTCTTCAACCAAAAAGAAAAAAGGGTCCTTACCGTTATCATGTAGTAAAACCTGGCGAAAGCATCCGAGAAATTGCTCAGATGTATGGTATGAAAGCAGGCGACCTCTATGAGAAAAACCATATGCAAGCCAACGATCAGGCAGCGCCTTCTGAGTTACTATCATTGAGAAAAACAAACGATAACACACCTGCCACAATTTCTTATGAGGAGTTTCTTAGGAATAAAAACGAAATGATAAAACAGAAAGAAAGGTTAGAAAAAAAGGTTGTGGAGTCTCCGGCTCCAATTGTTGCTGATAAAAAGGAGAGGATAATTGAAAGCCCTCCACAAATTGACGAGCTTGTTAACAACGAGAAACCCAGTGAGGTTATCGAAGAAGTTGCAGAATTGAATGAGGACGGTGATGAAATTATTGAAGCCGCAGCAGATGTCGCTGAAGAAGCAATATATACCGTTCAGAAGGGTGACACACTCTATTCTATCGCAAGATGGTTTAAGACATCAGTAGAGAACATTAAAGCCTGGAACAACTTAGAATCCAATGCACTCGCAATTGGGCAAGCGCTTATAGTTGGAAAATAATCATGTTTTCCACATCTTTGGGCAAAATTAGTAGTGCCTGAAGAATTGAAAATAAAAGACCTGCATTTTAGTAAGTTCATCAATAGCGATAAGATCCAGACTGCGATCAAAGAAATCGCATACTTGATCAATAGAGATTACAAGGATAAAAACCCTCTGTTTTTAGTGATTCTTAATGGTGCATTTATGTTCGCATCAGACTTACTAAAATGCGTTGAGATCCCATGTGAAGTTTCCTTTGTTAAATTGAAGTCTTATCATAAAACAGAATCATCGGGTGTTATAAAGAAACTGATCGGTATTGAACATGATCTCTCAAATAAAGATATTATCATAGTCGAAGATATCGTCGACTCGGGTAGGACCATCAATGACGTATTACCCCAAATTAACTCCTTGAACCCGAAGAGTATTAAGATCGCGACTCTTCTCTACAAGCCGATGTCTATCGAACATGAGGTAGATCTGGCTTTTATCGGTTTTGAAATACCTGACGCGTTCGTTGTTGGCTATGGTCTCGATTACGATGGACTAGGCAGAAATCTTCAAGATATCTACCAGCTAAGCGAAAAGTGATTTAATGTATTAAATTTGCTCTCTTAATCTAATTTCATTTATGATAAATTTAATTTTGTTTGGCCCTCCTGGAAGTGGTAAAGGGACCCAGGCTGAAAATATTGTCAAGAAGTATAGTTTCCTTCATATCTCTACCGGAGATCTATTGAGAGAGGAAATGAAGAATGAAACCAAATTGGGCCTGAAAGCGAAAAACTTCATGGATAAAGGAGATTTGGTCCCTGATGAAGTGGTTATCGGAATGCTTGAGGATAAACTTAGAAACAATCAACAGGCGAAAGGAATAATTTTCGATGGCTTCCCCAGAACGGTGAATCAAGCTAAAGCTTTGGACAGAATGCTGGAAACTCTCAATAAATCTATTGATAGAGTGTTATCATTAAAAGTAAATGATGAGGTGCTCGTAGAGAGACTATTGAAGAGAGGTGCGATAAGCGGCAGGGCAGACGATAGAAACGAATCTGTTATCCGTAACCGAATAGAAAAATACTGGAATAAAACATCTCCTGTAGCAGAATATTATGATAGCAAATGTGTCCTTATGGAGATCCCGGGCGAGGGAAGTATAGGCGAAACGTTTGAGCTTCTTTGCGGTCAGCTGGAAATGCTGGTTGAATAAATAACATCCGCCATGGCGCTGAAGCAGAACTTTATTGATTACGTAAAGATCATGTGCAGATCGGGGAAAGGAGGCGCTGGATCGGTTCACTTCAGAAGAGAGAAGTATATTCCAAAAGGAGGACCTGATGGTGGTGATGGTGGCCGCGGAGGTCATATAATTCTCAAAGGGAACCCCCAACTGTGGACTCTACTCCATTTAAAATACAGAAAACATGTCATTGCCGGTCACGGCCACAATGGTGGATCTCAAAACAAGACAGGTGCAGATGGTGATGATGTTATACTCGAAGTCCCTTTGGGAACTGTTGCTAAAGATTTTAATACAGGTGAAGTTGTATTTGAGATCACTGAAGATGGTCAAAAACACATACTGGTAAAGGGCGGTCGTGGTGGTCTTGGAAATTCACATTTTAAATCTGCGACAAACCAAACCCCAACCTATGCCCAACCCGGTGAAGAAGGAAAAGAAGAATGGAAGATACTGGAGCTCAAGGTCCTTGCAGATGTTGGCCTTGTAGGTTTTCCAAATGCCGGAAAGTCTACATTATTATCTGTGGTCTCAGCCGCTAAACCTAAGATTGCCGAATACGCCTTTACAACCCTTACACCAAACCTCGGTATCGTTAATTATCGTGACCACAGGTCTTTTGTGATGGCAGACATTCCCGGAATAATCGAAGGAGCGCATAAAGGAAAAGGTTTGGGTTTGCGATTCCTGAGACATATAGAACGAAACTCTGCGCTACTCTTTATGGTGCCTGCCGATAGTGAAAATATAATGAAGGAATATAAAGTCCTGGTCGAAGAACTGAAAAAATACAATCCTGAATTGTTGGATAAGGAACGGATGTTGGCAATCACGAAATCAGATCTGGTAGATGACGAATTGAAAGAATTGATCATAGAAGATATCAGCACAACTATTCCATATGTATTCATTTCTTCCATCACCTCATCAGGTATCGACCAGTTGAAAGATGAGCTTTGGAAGATGTTGAACAAACCTGTTGAAGCCTGATATGCTTCTCAATATTTTTTTTCTTGTTTTAACTTCGGTGATCTGGGGATCCTCCTTTATTCTAATGAAAAAAGGTCTTGCTGAATTTAATCCAATTGAGGTTGCAGCGATCAGATTAAGTGTGACCTTTTTCACGATGCTTCCTTTCTTTTTTATAGCAGTAAAAAGAATCCGCAAGGAGCAAGTTAAATGGTTGTTTGTTGTTGCCATACTAGGTAGCGGTTTGCCGGCAATACTGTTCGCAACTTCTATTTCAAAAATTGATAGCTCTGTCGCAGGAATCGTGAACTCAACGGTACCCTTATTCACTCTTGTGGTAGGGGTGGTCTTCTTCAGTATAAAACAAAGATTGATTAAAATAATTGGTGTTTTTATCGGCCTTGGCGGTGCTGCAATTCTCGTTTTCTATAATAGCGATGGCCAGGTTAACACCAACTACGCATATGCAATGCTCGCAGTTCTGGCCACAGTTTGTTACGGTTTCAACACGAATATTCTAAAAACTCACTTCAACGATATCAATCCACTTCACCTTATCTCTATGATGTATGTAGTGATAGGGATTCCAGCAATGATATTTCTATTGTCATCAAACGTTTCAGCGAAGTTTACCGGTGAAGCTGCTGTATGGCAAGCTTTTGGTGCTATAGTTATTCTCGGTATACTCGGTTCAGCTTTTGCGATGTTCTTTTTCGTCAAACTTCTGCAGCGTACTTCGGCGTTGTTTGCGTCGACCGTGACGTATCTAATTCCTATTGTTGCTGTGATGTGGGGTTTATATGATGGAGAATCAATCGGGATCGTTCAAATGATCGGGATGCTCTTTATTTTATCGGGAGTTTATCTCGTCAATAAGGTTAGTCGTTCTCAGAACTCACCGCTATAAGCGAGATCTCTACGTTTACATTTTTAGGCAAACGCGATACCTCTACTGTTTCCCTTGCCGGTTTGATATTTTCAAAAACAGAATTGTACACCTTGTTCATACTGTTGAAATCATCCATGCTCTTCAAGAATACACTAGCCTTCACAACATTTTCAAAACTCATATTTGCAGCTTCCAATACATATCCTAGATTTCGAAGGACTTGATTTGATTCTTTTTCAATACTCCCGTTTACCATGGAATCCGTTGCTGCATCGATCGCAATTTGCCCTGAGGCATAAAGTGTACCGTTGATCAAAATTGCCTGACTATATGGGCCAATTGGTTTCGGAGCTTTATCTGTATATATAATTTCCTTACTCATGTAAATGCTTTTGTAATTTAGACACTCTAAAATATCAAATGGAATGAAAATACTACTGATCGGTGAAGATAGAAGAATAGAAGAGATGAAATGCAAGTTAAAAGGTCTGGAGTTTGAGATCGATCGCTCTGATGGAGATGAGGATGAGGATTATCAGGACTATGATGTCATATTCGATCTGAATTTCGATGATAATCCGGAAAGAATTGATCTGTATACCTCATTAAAAAATAAACACATATTCCTTTCCACAGTCAAAATCTCCCTTGCAGAAGCTGTTTTTATCTCTGAAACGAAAGTGAAATGTAAGCTTTATGGTATTAATGCTTTAGCAGGATTTATCGATAAGGAATTGTGGGAGGTAAGTGTATTTCAGGATTACCTGAAGGATGACCTGGAGAAAGTTCTGAATGATATGAAAGTCAGTTTTCAATTAGTACAGGATAGAATTGGTATGGTCACCCCCAGAATATTATTTATGATAATAAATGAAGCATGTTATACAGTTCAGGAAGGAACCGCCAGCAAAGAAGACATCGATCTTGCAATGAAATTCGGTACAAATTATCCCGCCGGACCTTTCGAATGGGCAGATAGGATAGGAATTTCCGATGTTTTTGAATCGCTAATTTCAATTTACGAGGATACCAAAGATGAAAGATATAAGGTCTGTGCGCTCTTGAAAAGGCAATATCTATTGAACAGACCGTTTTTTAAGAAAAAAGTTTTAGAAAGCACCTGATGATCCATGTTTTCTCTATTTCTCTATCTCCAAGGCTTGAATACATACTAGCGTTCTTAATTAAAGATTTTTTTGGAAGTGACTTCGAGTTGTATACGGATCTTTCAGAATTTGAAATGCTTGAAGGACCAAAGATATCTTATGGTAAAAGAGCGGAACGGAGTATATATATTCCTTCTCAAGGTCTGCTATTCGAAAATGGCATTCACCCGCAGACAATTGAAATAGATGGTGGACCAAAAAAGGAATTTTTTAAGGTTGATGGTGAGGGATTTGATGTGTTATCTGCCTGTTTCTATTTGCTTTCACGTTATGAAGAATATTTGCCTTCAAAGCGAGATAAGTATGGTAGATTTTCGTCTGAAGATTCAATTTTAGGCAAACACGATCTGTTAGATCGACCTTTAGTTGATGAGTATGCGATCGATCTGAAAACTGAAATCGAAAGCAAGTTTGGTTGTCAATTAAAAGAACGCAACTATACCTTTCTTCCAACCTATGATATAGATATTGCTTTTGCTTATAAAGGTCGGGGAATCTGGAGAACTGCCGGTGGTATTGGAAGATCATTGATCCATGGTGATTTCAAAAGCATCAGTAAAAGAGTAGCAGCGATCACTGATGTAGAAAGCGATCCCTTTGATACGTTTGCTTTGTTAGATGAGATCAATAAAGAAAACGATCTAAAGCCTATTTACTTTTTCCATGTTGGCGAATATGCTTTTCTAGATAAGAATGTGAGCGTAAAATACGAGCCTTACAGGAGTTTGATCGAGAATTTATCTAAAAAATATGAGATTGCTTTGCATCCCTCGTATCAGTCAAATGCGGATATAGGTAAATTAGTTAGTGAGAAAGAAAAACTGGAGACTATTACAGGAAAGCAGGTTTTTAAAAGCAGGCAGCACTTTCTGATGCTGGAACTACCTAAAACATATAGACTACTATTAAAGTTAGGAATAAGATCAGATTATAGCATGGCGTTTCCGGATCGACCCGGATTTAGAGCAGGTACTTGCACTCCATTCAAATTTTATGACCTGGAACTTGAAGAGGAGACCAAATTGACTATTTATCCATTTCAACTAATGGATACAACATTCCCTTCCTATATGAAGGTTGATTTTAACAGAGCCGTTGAGATTTCAAAGAGAATAATCGATAGCGTTCGAAGTGTGGAAGGTACATTTGTTTCATTGTGGCATAATAATTCACTGAGCAATCACGAGGAATGGAAGGGTTGGCAGAGCTTTTATGAAGAAGTTGTAAAGTATGCAAAGCAAGAGTATGATTAAACTACTCGAAAGAGGAAAGATCGATGATAAAAAATGGAATGGCTGCGTTCATTTCGGATTCAATGGATTGCCTTATGGTTACACCTGGTATCTGGATGTGGTCGGTGAACAGTGGAAAGGGCTGGTATTTGGAGATTATGAAGCTGTTTTTCCATTGGTTTACAACAAGAAGTGGGGATTCAGTTATCTATATCAACCTCTCTTTACCCAACAACTTGGAATTTTTTCACTCGATCCTTTGCCCGCTAAGATTATCGACCAGTTCTATAATACCATTCCTCAGGAATACAGACTTATAGAAATTCAGGTAACACCCCACAACTGGAAAGAACGGTCCGACTTTGAAACTACGATGCGTCCTAATTTCCTCCTTGACCTAAACAAGCCATATGAAGAGACCAGAGCGTCATATTCAAGTAACTTGAAGAGGAATCTAAAGCAGGCCGAAAAGGCTTCCAACAGAATTGTTAATCAGGTAAAGGTCGAAGAGTTTGCAGACTTTTATCGCAAGCATACTGCCCCCAAAATTGCAGGCTACAACAAGAAGACATATTTCATGATGATGCGGTTGATCTATAATTGCCAGCATTATAATATCGGCTTTCTTAATGGAGTTCGGAATGATAAAGGCGAACTACAAGCAGCTGGCTTTTTTATTACCAATCAGAAATATATTATAAATTTAGCTCCGGCGACTAGTAATAACGGAAGAAAAAATGGTGCTATGGCCATGCTTATTGATTATATTGTACGTTCAAATGAGAATCAGGCTAGAACTCTTGATTTTGAAGGATCCTCAATAGAGTCTATAGCTAAATTTTATAAAAACTTCGGAGCGGAGGAAAAGAAGTTTCTACAACTTAGGAAAAACAAATTGCCATGGATTTTAAAACTACTGAAATAACCGGTGACATGATATATAACCTCGGAGAGAATAATTCAATGATTTCGGACGTTATTGCGGAGATCAGAGATGTTAAAATTCAACAGGATAGAGAACGGTTCAGACGCAATGTAGAGAAGGTCGGTATGTATATAGGGTTTGAGCTAAGTAAAACGCTCGCTTATAAGGAAGTTGAAGTAGAAACATCACTTGGAATAGCCAAATGTAACAAGCTAGTTGAGCAACCAGTGATTACTTCTATTTTGAGAGCGGGTCTTCCACTGCACAATGGCTTGTTGGAGGTTTTTGGAAATGCAGACAGTGCATTTGTATCTGCATATAGGAAGCATCATAAATCTGGTGACTTTACAATAAAATTGGAATACGTAACATGTCCCGACCTAACAGATAGAATTGTGATCATCGTAGATCCAATGATCGCCACTGGAGCGAGTATTGTGCTCACAATGAATGAAATGTTTAAATACGGTGATCCTAAGGAGATACATGTAGTTTCAGTGATATCGTCTACGCAGGGAATTGAATATATGCAAAGCCATGCGTCGGAAGTCAGACTTTGGACAGCTGCCATCGACGACGAGTTAACGGCGAAAGGGTATATTGTTCCGGGCTTGGGAGATGCAGGTGATCTCGCATACGGCGGCAAAAAACAAGTGTAATTTTCGAAAAGCGCTTTTAAAATGTTATCTTTATAAGCTTGATAATTTAGTAGATGAAAAGAACGTTTATTCTCATATTATTCGCCTTCAGTATCAGTTTTAGCCAGGGTCAAGATATTCACTTCTCGCAATATTACTTTTCTCCATTGACATTAAATCCGGCACACACTGGAAATATAAACGGTCTGTTTAGAGCAGCAGCGATATATCGTAACCAATGGTTTACAATTCAAAAACCTGCTGGTCTTGGCACAGGACGGTCACCTTTTGAAACTTACGCAGGATCTTTTGATATAAAAGTGTTTCCCGGAGGCTTGGAGCCAGACAGGTTCGGTGTAGGACTAATGGTTTTCCATGATAAAGCCGGGAATGGAGCTTTAACAACACAATCTGCTATGCTATCTATTGCTTATCATAAAGCGATCGATCAATTTGGCAGGCATCAGATTTCATTAGGTTTTCAGGGAGGTATGACACAGAAAAGGATATTTATAAATGACCTCCTCTTTGAAAATCAATTGGTGGATCTTGGATTTAACCCAAGCTTGCCAACTGGCGAAGAAGGCCGGTTTGACAGTCCTGAAAGATATGCAGACTTTCATGTTGGTGCGATGTATCAATCTTCAATTACAGATTATTTTCGATTCTATCTGGGTTTTGCTTTGAATCACATCGGTACACCGGTGGAGTCATTTTTCGGTGAAACTAATGAACTCAACCACAGATATGTGGCTCATGGAGGTGCTGAGATCCAGTTAAATGAATATGCTGTTTTAGCGCCAAGTTTTCAGTTTCTCCTACAATCAAATGCACAAGAGTGGAATGTAGGTGCAGCTTTTCAATACCAGATGACAGACCCTACAGCTCTGTTTATCGGTGCTTGGACAAGGTTGTTCGATGCAGCAATCCTTACCGCTGGGTTTGAGCATAAAGATATTAGAATGGGTTTGAGCTATGATATCAACTATTCTGACCTCAGGTCTGCTTCCCAGGCACAAGGTGCACTCGAAATGTCGATGATATATATCTTTAAAAACCATGAGCAGCGTGTTCATTATGAAAGATATTGTCCTAACTTTTAATTGAATCCTTCGACCAATCCCAATTAATTAAAACGGACAAGAACCGAATGACAGTAATTAGATTACTCGTATTTATCGCCTTTAGCTTTATTGCACTCAACTCTAATGCTCAGATGAGGATTACAGGAGATAGTATTCTTTGCGGTGACTCACTTGTTCTTGAGGCAAATGTGAGGAATATTTCAGCTACCGAATACAGAGTTGATTCAATTGGGTATAGTCCTTTCCCTTTTGGTGGTTTTCAACTTATTTTCAGTGGTGCAAACCAACTTTTTAATGGTCTGGGAATGGGTTTCAATTTTTGCTTCTTTGGTAACCAGTACAACTCTATAAGTATTGGCAAATCGGGTTGGCTTTCTTTTTCTGTTAATCCACCGGGTTCTACAAATTATAACCCAACTCCTCTCCCATCTGCGGCAGCTGGAATGCCTATTAATTCGATAATGGGTTTGTGGACCGATCATTCTGCAGAATTATGTGCATTCCCGTGTACCTGGATTCAAACCGGTGGTGTTGCTCCATTTAGAAGGTATGTTGTTACTTATGTAAATCTTCCTCACAACACCTGCGCCGACACTTCCTTCTTTCAGATTATTCTTTACGAAACAACAAACATTATTGAATGCCACATTGGGTACAAACCTTTTTGTCCTACCGGGGTCGGAGGAGGAGCTGCCACTATTGGTATTCAAAATATTACCGGCACTACGGCATATACTCCACCCAATCGAAATGTTGCAAACTGGACAAGAGTTAATGAATCATGGCGCTTTGTCCCAAACAACATTAGCTGGTTCGATGCAACGAATACGAATATAGGTAGTGGAGATTCTATAAAACTTCTTCCTTCGGGTCCAACTTATATTTATGCGCAGTCTCAGACCTGTAACGGTGACACAGTAATGGATACCATTGTAATTGAGTCACCTTTGGTTAGTGCAATAATATCCGGGAACGGAAATTATACAAGTTGTAGGGATTCATTCATAGTTACAGCAACAGATCCTATTCCCAGAATCGGAAGCTGGACAGTTGTCTCCGGTGGAGTGACTTTAGATGATCCAGATTCATTATCCACCTGGGTAAGGGGAATTTCTGGAACTACACAGCTGGCATGGTCTGTTTTTAATGGCTGTGATACTATTGTCGATTCTGTAACGATTTTCTATTCTCCACCAAACTTTAATTTTACAGACTCTCTTTTACCATCTTGCCCGAATGATTCAAGCGGAGAGATCCATGTTAATCTGGCAGGTGGAAATACGCCATATATATTCAACTGGAGTGTAGGTTCAGGAAACCCAAACTTATCCGCTCCAACAGGGCAGGTTTCACTTACAATGGTTGATAGCTTAGGCTGTAGTTTGGATACGGCCTTCTTTGTTCCTCAATACGCGCCTCAAAACCCGATCGCGTTCTCATCTAATATCCAATGTCATGGGGATAGCACCGGAACAGTATCCGGTTTTACTTTCCCTGGTGGTTTTGAACCTTGGGAATATGCTCTGGTTAGTCCAGACAGCTTTCAAACCTCTTCTACATTTACCGGCTTGCCGGCAGGCAATTATGATCTTTACTTTCGAGATTCGGTTGGGTGCTTGTATGTGAGGAATGCGGTTGTTGCTCAGCCCGATAGTTTCGATGTCACTCTGGCATTGATCAATCCCGTTTGTGGTAATGATACAACCGGTAGTGTTGAAGTTTTAGTTTCCGGAGCCTTGCCACCGTATCAATATTCTATTGATACACCCAACTATCAGGGAAGCAATATGTTCATGAATTTACCGGTAGGTCCAGATACAGTCTTCATCAGAGATAATATTGGTTGCATAACGTCAGTCGCTTTTCTGTTAACATCAGCTCCGCCTTTGATCATTTCGATCGACACACTTTCAGCTATAGATTGTTATTTAGCAGCGAATGCATCTATTGAATTGACCGCCACAGGAGGAATTGGGAATTACTTGTTTTCTGATGATAACTTAATGTACTTCCAGGATTCAGTCTTTACAGGTATTTCAGCAGATACATTTTCTTTCTATGTTTCAGATTCTTTAAATTGTATTGACTCCTTCGATGTTGTTTTTACTGAACCAGATTCTTTGTATATAACTTCAACAGGATCTTCATTGGATTGTTTTGGAGATTCGGATGGAACCATTGCGGTGAGTGGGATCGGTGGAACTTTGCCTTATACATTTGTACTTAGTAATGATACAATCAGCACAGATACATTTTTTAATTTAATAGCAGGTACATATGATAGTATATATATTGTCGATGCCAATGGCTGTGTAGCTGTAACTGCTGATTCAGTAGTTTCTCCACCACCGTTTGTTGTGGATTCATCATTTGCCGATTCGGTGCTATGTGACATGGGCAATGATGGTGAACTTATCATGTATGTTTCAGGGGGTACTCCCGGATATACTTACAGTCTGGATAATTTTACATATCAGGCCGATAGTAATTTTTCAGGCTTGTCAGCTGGTAACTATACTCTGTATGCAATGGATATGAATGGTTGTATTGTGCAAACCATGGATACAATTCATCAGCCTCCTTCCCTGATCGATGCCAACCTTGCGGATAGTTTACTTACGGATGTTAGTTGTAACGGGCAGTCAGATGGGCAAGCAATAATTATTCCTACTAGCGGCATCCCACCATATATGTATTCCATCGATGGCGGTACTAATTTTCAAAGTTCGGATACGTTCATGAACCTTTCTGCCGGACTATATTCTGTTTTAGTTTCAGATGCCAACGGTTGTACAAGTCAAACAGACTTTACTATTACGGAACCCCTGGCTTTTCAGTTAACTGTTTCTACGACATCTACTAACTGTTTTAATGGCTCCGATGGAATGATCACGATCGCAGCTTCAGGAGGTACAGATCCTTATATTTATTCGATCGATAATGGTAATAACTATCAGGTAGATAGTTTTTACAATGGCCTTTCTTCTGGAGGATATCAGATTTTGGTCTTGGATTCAAATGGATGTTCCAGCTCAGATACTGCATTCGTTAGTGAACCTTCTGAGTTTATAATTACAGCATTGCCAAGCGCTGTAAGCTGTTTCAGTTACTCAGATGGCTCTGTTGAGATCGTAGCAACCGGAGGCACTCCCCCGTTCATTGCGTATTCGATTTCAGATGATGGAATAAACTTTACTTCTCAAAACAACAATATCTTTTCTAGCCTGCCAAGCGGAAATTATGTTGCTGTTGCAAGTGATGGGAACGGATGTCCGGCAAATACAACATTTGACATACTTGAACCTCCATTGGATACTTTTAATATTCAGATCGATCCAACTTCCTGCTTCGGGGCCCAATATGTTAATGGAGTAATAAATATAGCCGGCGCAAATGTGAACGCTCCATATTTGTTTTCATTAGATGGAAGTAGTTTTAGTTCAGATACACTGTACCCCGGTTTAGCAAGTGGATTACATACATTGATCTGGCAAAACATCAATGGATGTTTCGATACACTGGAGTTGTTTGTAGAAGAACCGGATCCAATATTGGTGTTTATAGATCCGGATACTTTGGTTTTACCGCTCTCCCAGAGTCAGCAGGTATTATCTACAATTTTGGGCCCAACAAACATTACATACCAGTGGTTACCGTCGAGTGGTTTAAGTTGTTCAGATTGTCCAGATCCAGTGGTCTCGACTTTTGGTCCGTCTCCGGCGATCTATACTTTACTTGTTGAAGTTGACGATGCTGATGCAAACCCTCCATGTTTTGGCGAGGGGACACTGGTAGTAATTATCGATCATCAACCAAGATATTTTTTCCCGAATGCCTTTACTCCGAATGGAGACGGCGAGAATGATATTCTTTATGTATACGGTGAACATATAAAAGCGATCGATCTCCAAATTTATGATCGTTGGGGAAATAAAGTCTTCGCGAGTAATACCCAGAGCTTTGGATGGGATGGAAGATATAAAGGAGAAATGCTATCTCCGGGCGTTTATTCATATAAACTTACCGTGGAATATTTAAGCGGACAAAGAGATTATGAGCAAGGATCGGTTACTTTAATGCGGTGAGCCTGCTTTTACCCGGGCTCGTCCATTTATTGCCTTTGATCCGGAATCGCCACGGCCAGTAACCAGCATTTCCTGCACTTTCACATCCAACTCTTGGAGCTGATGAAATTTGTGAATTAGTCAGATTTATATTCCTGTCTTCGATCCAGATAAGATCGCTTTGAAGATCAACTCCATTGTGATGTGTTCGAATGCCCATGGCTTCACTTAAAATACCGGGTCCGGCTGTTAAGTTTGGCCTTATTTCTTTGAGTTTTCTCCTCTTTATCATGAGATCAATACCTTCGACCGGCTCTACAGCTCTTATCAACACAGCATCTGCCTCACTTTCACTATTCGTAATGACATTGAATAGATGGTGAATACCATAGCAGAGGTACACATATGCAATTCCGCCATTATTGAAAAAAACTTCCGTTCGTTTCGTACGCTTATTTTGATATGCGTGACATGCTTTATCGGTAGCACCTTGATAAGCTTCAGTTTCTACGATAACTCCGGAAGTATACAACCCATCAACTTTACTGCATAATACTTTTCCAAGAAGCTCTTTACTTATTTTCACCACATCCTTTCTTCTGTAAAAGGATTTATCGATCTTGCTCATGTTACTAATATATTATATTAAATGAAAGGAAAAATATATTTGCTTCCATCTCCTCTTTCGGAACAAAACATATCTGTCATTCCTGAACATTCAAAGACCATAGCTCAGCAAATAGATATTTTTCTGGCGGAGAATGAAAGATCGTGTAGAAGATACTTGAGAAAGATCGGGATCATGACGGAATTTGATGAGAACAATATGAGAGTGCTCGATAAGAAGAGCACTGATGAAATGTTACTTGATTACATAGCCTTAGCTAAAAGCGGCTCCAACTTAGGAGTTGTATCCGAAGCAGGATGCCCATGTGTAGCTGATCCAGGAGGAAGGTTTGTAAGATTTGCACACAAAGAGAATCTGATAGTGAAACCTTTAGTTGGACCTTCATCTATCCTGCTTGCCCTTATGGCATCTGGTTTTAGCGGTCAACGCTTTGCTTTTCATGGATACTTGAATGTTAAGAAAGATAGGCGTAAAAAAGATATTGGCAAACTTGAATTCCAATCGAAACGGTTCGGTCAAACGCAGATATTTATGGAAACACCCTATAGAAATTTACACCTGTTTGAAGATATTTTAGAAGTTTGTAGTAATGAAACACAGTTGTGTCTTGCAGTGGATCTCACAGACGTCGAGGAAAGGATTCAAACTTTATCCATTTCGGAATGGAAGAAAAGAGAAATCCCTTCGATAAATAAGAAACCAACTATTTTTCTGATTCAGGCATAATGGCCTTTACCGCATATCCATCATTTCTAAAAAATTCAAGCAACCCTTTTCCCCCAGGCAAATGCAGCGCACCAACAGCGATAAAAACAGGGTACGACTGCATCAACTTTTTACATCGCTGAAACATTGTTTTGTTTCTTTTTACAATAAGCTCTTCATGAAATGACTTGTTTGCAGAATAATCATAGCTAGCCTTCAAAAGACCATCGAGATCTGCTTTGCGGTAGAGTTCAATAAACTGAAGCATATCACGTTCGTTGGAGTCAAGATTCGCTATTTCAGATTTTAAAATTTCAATCTGTGAACTAACAGGGATCGAGGTTATTGCATCAATCTGTTCTTCTGGTTTCTCAAGTGCTCTAATTTTTTTACCTTTTTCCAGAGCAAGCTTGTAAAGGTAAATATCCAGGATGGGTAAGGTATCCTTTTTAACAGAATAATCATCCATGAACATAAAAGTTAAAAAAAGAGGATAAACATTATCAAATAACACTATTGGTATTCCAATCTCATCGTCAAAGAAGTCTTTTATTTTGCGATAATATTCATCAGGAAGCATTTCTTTGATGGAGTTCCCTTCGGTCATGATTATCGTTCCCATCAATGACAACATATCTATTGAATCCGGGACAAGTTCCATCGCGAACATATCGGTTTTATTAAGCGCTTCTGAAACGGAAGGATCGAGATCAAGGAATTTTGGATCGTTTAGATGTACAGTTCCAAAAATGTATGATGGTTTTTCAAGACCATTAGCGGAAATCTCCCACAAGAGTGAATTTTGAGCTGAAGTGCTGAAACTTAGCAGCAGGAAGATGAATATTTGAAGAAAATGATTCGTCAACATTATATTTTATTTTTAACGAAAGATTATTCAAATTATGATAATTATTGGGAATGTAGCGGTTAGTGATGCAGTTGTAGAGGAGCAGTTTACGTGCGATTTGCAGAAATGTAAAGGAGCATGTTGCGTTGAAGGAGATAGTGGTGCTCCATTAGAGTTGGATGAAATGAATTTCATTGAGGATGAATACGATCACTTTAAAGAATTTTTAACTGAAGAGGGGCGCGAAGTGATCGAAACCGTTGGGCATTTCATCCATGATAAAGAAAGCGGTAAGATGAAGACTCCGTTGATTAAGGGAGCTGCTTGTGCTTACATAAGGTATGAGGATGGCATTTCATTCTGCGGTATCGAAAAGGCGTGGGAAGCCGGAAAAACACATTTTAGAAAACCTGTTTCTTGTCACTTGTATCCTGTGCGAATCGAACAGTTAAAAGAGTATGAAGCTGTAAATTATGAGGAATGGTCGATATGCGCTCCTGCCTGCAGCCTGGGACAGAAAATGAAGATGCCGGTTTACAAATTTGTGAAAGATGCGCTTATTCGCAAGTATGGCCCTGATTTTTATGAAGCACTCGAAGCAGCAGTAGCTTATAAGAACAACGACAATTCCTAAAGCGACCAGGAGGATAATGCGGAGTACTCTGCGCCACTTTCCTTCAACTCAGATTCAAAAAGTACAATGCTTTTTACATCTAAAACTTTGGAATCCCAATGTACATTCTTCTTTATCTCGAACAATCCTGCTTTCTTATATCTTGCAACTGTGATGTGTGGTATTGGATCTTTCTTTAGTTGACGATCCAAAAGAACCATTGCCAAACTCATTGCCAGATCTTTGAATTCAACACTATCTTTAAACCTGGCCCACAACATTCCAGAACGCTGATCCCTTTTAATATTTTCAAATCTGTCAAAGTGTAACTGAAATGGTGTTATATGGCGTAAACCCTCCTCTATTTTTGATTTGATATGCACCAATTCCTCTGCCGGCCTTTCTCCAATAAATAAACAGGTTACATGAGCGTTTCTGTTAGCAACCCATCTAATATTTTTGATCGTGACATTTTTTTCCCGAAAAAGATCTATAGATTGAAGGATAGGATCGCTTGGTACGATTCCAATAAATAACCTGTGCTTACCTTCTGATCTCAAACTTGTTTTCATGAATTACTTGCAGGGGTTCAATTTCAATATGGTCAACTCTGGCAGACGAAGGCCCGATCTCACACCAATCAATAAACTCCTCGAGCTTATCTCCACTTGCTTCAATGTATACTGTTCCGTCTTCTTTATTCTTTACAAACCCATCTATTCCAAGATTAACTGCTTTGTTTTTACACGAATTCCGATAAAAGACACCTTGAACTTTACCGAAGACTTTAATTTTTACTGATTTCATTTTGACATTGAGAAAACACCGAAATTCATATTAACTGTTAATTTTACAAAAAACCTGTGGATTATATAGAGATATTTTATCCTCATTGTTTATCGTCGATTAACGTTTAAGTCATTTATAAATTGAAGTATATAATAATACTGTATATTTTTCTGATCAGTATATTGCCGAGGCTGGATGCACAGATATTTCTGGACTCCACTGTGTTGGACTCAACAGTCCTTATCGATAATCTGGATATCCCATGGGAAGTGATATATGGCCCTGATGATATGCTTTGGGTCACTGAACGATTTGGCCGTGTAAGTCGCATAAGCCCAAATACAGGAGCTCAAAATATTGTTTTAGATATCTCTGCTCAAGTAACCGATGTGGGTGAGTCAGGATTGCTGGGATTGGCTCTCCATCCAGATTTTACCAATAACCCTCAGGTGTTTTTAGTTTATACATACAAAACCGGAGGTGAGTTTTTTGAGCGCCTGGTTAAATACACTTATAACGGAAGCCAACTTCAAAACCCTCAAATTTTGCTCGATAGTATAGCGGGTAATAATATCCATGACGGCTCTAGAATTATTATAACAGCTGATTCCAAGCTTTTATTTACCACTGGGGATGCAGATGATCAGAGTACACCACAGAACTTACAATCTTTAAATGGTAAAACGATAAGACTAAATCTGGATGGAAGTATACCTTCTGACAATCCTCTTACTGGAAATCCGATTTGGACATGGGGGCACCGAAATGCTCAAGGATTGGCAAAACACCCTTCAGGAAAAATTTTTATTTCTGAACATGGAACATCCATAGACGATGAATTCAACGTAATTAAAGGAGGAAGTAATTACGGTTGGCCGTTTGTTGAAGGGAATTGTGATCTGCCTGCGGAGATACAGTTTTGTCAGGATTCTGCTGTTGTTGAACCTTTGATGACCTGGACACCGTCGATTGCACCCTCAGACATAGTATGGTATGGAGATACTGAAATACCAGAATGGGAGTCATCCTTTTTAATGGTAGTATTAAAAGAAAAGAAAGTAGTGAGATTGAAATTGGATAATACGCAGTCAAATGTAACAGACACAGCAACATACTTTGAGGATTATTTTGGTCGTTTAAGAGATATCTGTGTTGATCCTGATGGAAATATATACCTGGCAACCAATGGAAGCTCTTGGATAAATAGTGATCCATTTTCGCATAAGATCATAAAGATCTCAAAAAGCCAGGCGACGGTTATAATTGAACCCGAAGATAAGTTTCTGAATGTGTCTTTTAGAGACAGAACATTAACCCTGCTTACCGACAGGAGTCAGATCGGAAAAAACTACAGAATTTTTGATATCGATGGTAAAGAAGTTTTAAGAGGAGAATTAGTAGACAGAAAGAGTATAGTTCCTTTTGATAGAAGCAAGGGGCTTTATATTATAAAAATAGAGAACGTTTTAACCCAAAAGTTCATTGTTCACTGACGAAGTGTAACTGTGATTACATACTTTCTTCATTAAAGAGCTTACATTGTCAGAAAAGAAAATAATATGAAAACAAGAAACATTTTATTAATTGTGTTTGCAGCAGCATGGATATTCTCGTCGTGCGGTGGATCAGAAGGAGAGACGGACCTCCAGATAAACCTGAATGCAAAGTTTGAGAACCAGGATCTTGTTTTGCAACAAGCAGTAAATGATCCATTGGGAAACCAACTCAGATATACAGTATTTAAGTTTTATTTATCAGATATAGTCTTGGTCAAGGATGATAACACAAAGTTTGAAATCTCCGATATCGAGTTAGTGGACTTTAACACAGGTTCAACGTTTAGTATCGAAGCTGATATTGAAGAAGGAAGCTACAAAGCGCTGGAGTTCGGTCTAGGAGTAAGTCCAGACTTGAATGCTCAGGACCCATCTATGTTTGCAAATGATCATCCGCTTTCCAGTTTTACCAATACATTCTGGACCTGGACAAGTAAGTATCGTTTTGCATTGATTGAAGGCGATATCGATACCAGCGGCAATGGAAGCTTTCCTTTGAGTTTTATTTATCACACCGGTCTGGATACATTGTATACGTTGAAGTCGATGCCATTAAGTTTAAATGCTACCGGTGGATCGGTTACTATCGATCTCAATGTTCAGGCAGATGAGATCTTTTTTTCTACCGGAAAGGAAGTGGATTATATAAATGAATCAGCTACACACACCATGGATAACCTGAGCTTGGCAGCAAGGGTTATGGAAAATCTTTTTGCTGCGATCCAATGATCATATGAGAGGGATTTTCTTTCTAATATTTATTTTAACTCTGGCATCTTGTAATAAAGATCCGTCGCAAGAACTTTTTCCGGGAGATGAATATGTCTTTTTGGAGTTGCCTGCCGGTTTCCCGCCACCTGCTATTCCACTGGAAAACAAGCTTAGCAAGAATCGTATTGCACTTGGTAAAAAACTATTCTACGATAAAAGGTTCTCAAGGAATAAAGATGTTTCGTGTGCATCCTGCCACTTTCAGGAAAATGCTTTCGCCGATAAAGACCGATTAAGTACCGGAACGAATGGAACCTTGGGTTTTAGAAATGCTCCATCGCTTGCAAATGTGGCCTACCATAATTCTTTTTTCCGTGATGGGGGAGTTCCTACTCTGGAGCTTCAAGTATTGGTCCCGTTAGATAGTAAAGAAGAAATGGATATTGAGATGAAAGATGTAATTGATTTGCTGAATGCAGACCCGGAATATGTGGAGCTTTTTCAAACATCATATCAGCGGGAACCTGATCCGTTTGGATTTACCAGAGCAATAGCAGCCTTCGAAAGAACATTGATCAGTGGAAATTCTGCTTACGACAAATATAATAACGGCGAATCTAGTGTTTTCAATGAAAGCAAAAAAAGAGGCATGAACCTCTTCTTTAGCAATAGAACAAACTGCTCTTCTTGCCATTCGGGTTTTAACTTTACGAACGATTCTTTTGAAAATAATGGTTTATATATAGAGTATGCTGATTCCGGTAGAATGCGGGTAACGCTTAGAGAAAGTGACAGGGATCTTTTCAAGGTGCCTTCTCTGCGAAACGTCGAGGTCACAAAACCGTATATGCATGATGGAAGTTTTGAATCCCTTGAAGATGTTATTGAACATTACAATTCAGGGGGTGTTGAACACATTAACAAGAGCGACCTTGTGAAAGCACTATCTCTTTCAGACCGGGAAAAGGAAGATTTATTAGCCTTTCTATATACTTTAACAGATGAAGAATTCTTAAAGAATCCTGATTATAAACCTTGATAAAATTAATGCTGAGAAAGATCACATATTTACTGTTAACAGCCGGGTTGCTTTATTCCTGTCAAATTGAAGATAATCCTATCGGAGACGGTCTTGTTATCCCAAGTATTTATGATCCTTCTGAGTATCCTCTTCCTGCTCCTTTTTTCTTTCCGCAAGCCCAGGTTGGATTGGAGGATAACCCCGTAACTAATGCTGGCTTTGATCTTGGAAGACATTTATTTTATGAAAAGAGACTATCAATAGACAATTCTATTTCCTGCGGAGGATGCCATAAACAGGAATTTGCTTTTTCCGATGGAGGTGAAGCTTTTTCTGTAAAAGTGGATGGAAGCCTTACTGCCCGAAATACGCCATCTCTGGCTAACTTGGGATATATGACCGATATTTTTTGGGACGGACGTCAAAAAACCCCGCGTGATGCTGCAGCAGATGCTGCAATGGATGAACAGCATATTATCTGGGATGCATCTCTCGATTTACTTGCAAATGATACACTCTACAGGAGGTTGTTTTCAAAAGCATTTGTTGATGGAGCGATCACTAAGGAAAATACAATTTCTGCAATTGAACAATTCATGAGGGCACTGATCAGCGACAACTCTGATTTTGACAAATTTTTAAGAGGGGAATACACCATGACACCTTCAGAGTTCAACGGATTTGAGCTATTCAGAAGTGAGGTTGGGGATTGCTTCCATTGCCATTTTTCTTCAGCATTACTCACGGATAACATTTTCCATAATAATGGACTCGATTCTGTTGAAAATGTACTCGATTTTGAAGATTACGGCCTTGGAGATTTTACCGGCGACTTAAACGATTATGGCCTTTTTAAAACTCCTACAATTAGAAATTTATCCTTTACTCCTCCCTATATGCATGATGGAAGATTTCAAACTGTTGATGAGGTCATTGATTTTTATGCTGAAGGTTTACAATCCTCGCCAACTATTGATCCGTTAATGAAGAATCTAGGCAATAATGGAAACCAGTTAACCAACCCCCAAAAAGCTGATCTCAAAGCCTTTATACTAACTTTGGATGATCACGACTTTGTGAATAACCCCGCATTTTCGGACCCGTTTTAAACCGGTCTTCAGCTTTCTCTTAACTCAGATTTGTAAATACCAGACGAGGTTTCTACCAATTCTTTATATTTACTTTTACTATTAAGTAACAAAATCTTAACCCAATGAAAGTTATAAAGTTTATACTGCTTACAGTAGTTATTCTCATCGGTGCTGTATTGCTCATTACAGCGATCATGCCTAAAGAATATAAAGTTCAGGAATCGATCGAGATCAGTAAACCTGCTGATGAGATATATGATTATGTCTCAAACCTTAAAAATTGGGAAAGTTTTTCCCCATGGGCAGAAAGGGATAATACACTTGTCAATGAATATTCAGGTCCAGAATCCGGAGTGGGATCTAAAATGTCATGGAAAGGTGAAGTAACAGGTGTTGGAAGCCTCACAATAAGTGAAGCTGATCCCGGGAAATCGATCACTACCGATCTGGTTTTCGTTGAACCGTTTGAAGCAAGTTCTAATGGTTTTTGGAAATTTGAAGAAAATGAAGGGAACACTAAGGTAACTTGGGGAAACTATGGGAAGAATAAATGGCCGATGGAAGTAATATTTATGAAACTGTTCGGATTTAAAGAGATTAGCAAGGACTTTAATAATGGACTAGCCAATCTTAAAGAAGTTATGGAAAGCATGCCAGACAAACCATCATATTCGATGAGCGAGTTTAGAATAAGTGAAGTGGAACCAATTGCGATGTATTCTATTACCGAAACCATGAAAATGTCTGATATGGAAGCTAAAATGGGCGATCACTATGGAGCACTCATGAAGCATATCATGGATAATGGTCAGGAAATGTCGGATGCCCCTCTGGCGGTTTATTATGAATGGAATGTAGAAGATGGTGTTACCAAAGTAGAATGCGGAGTTCCTGTTGCTGAGCCTAAAAAAGGCAATGGAATGATCGAAGTTTCTCAAACACCTGGTGGTAAGGTGGTGTGGGTATCGTATATAGGTGCTTATGATAACCTTGGGGTAGCACATGAAGCTATGGACACATATATAAGAAGCAACAATCTGGAAGTTACAGGACCAGTTTGGGAAAGGTATGTTGGCGATCCTACAGAGGTAGAAGAAGAGGAGCTGGAGACTATTATTTATTATCCTGTAAAAGAGAGGAGTTAAAAAATAACAACTTTCCCTTCAGAATAATAGCCTTTATTGCTGTGGACTCTTATGGTATACAAACCTGCTTCAAGTTTACTGCAGTCGTACATTGTATGATGTTTTCCAAGTACCTGGATTAGTTCCGAATATATTCGCCGGCCTTTTATATCGATAAATTCAATCGTTAAACTTTCCATAAAAGGAAGCTCCAACGAAAGGTAAAATTCATCATTTGCAGGGTTGGGATAGATCTTCAAACGATTGTTTTCAGTAATGATATCCTCAATTGATGTCAGCACGATGGTATCACAATGAGTGTCACTTCCTTTAATATTGGAAACTGTCAGGCAGACTTCAAACGCTTCCATTTCAGTATAGGTATGAACTATAGGACCTGGTCCAACTGCAGTTGTACCATCTCCAAAATCCCAGGCCCAACTATTGACACTTCCTTTGGAGTCATCAGTAACCGTAATTTCAAGGCCGTTCAAACTCGAAATGAAATCTGCCTGTGGAAGAGTAACAGCTTCAATTTTTATTGTCTGGCAAGTTTGATCACTACCGGCAAAGTTACTGGCAGTTAAGCAAACCTGATAAAATCCAGTGTCTCCATACTGGTAAAAATCAGGGGAAGCTAAGATCGAAGTATCCCCATCTCCCCATTCCCACAAATAGGAGTTTCCGTCTCCGAGAGAATTGTTTGTGATGGAAACCGAACTGTCCTGTGATCCCACAATTACACTGAATGCGGCTGTAGGCGCGACCAGATCTTCAATTTTGAAATCATCTATTATATATAAGAATGGACTTCCCGGACCTGCAGATGGATCCGTTGTTCTATTAATACCTACATAGTAGATATCTGTAGTTGCAGGTTGAAATGATACTGCATATCGTTCATAGTCTTGACTTGCGACACTATCAGATCCTAAAACAATCATTCCCATAGTATCCGGGTTATTGCCGATACCTATTTGAAAATTCTCCTGAATGGGATCCCCATTGCTCAAAACTCCGGTCCTGTGATAATAATTTATGGAATACGGAATACCGGCTGTTAGGCGAACACAAGTACTGTAAGCCCAATCGTTTTCTGATTGAAGTGTATTTGAGTTAGCGGACAACACGAAACTTCCGTTTTTAGCAAAATTGGCTTCGAAGATCCCAAAACCATCACCACCACCATCCAAATTATCAAATGTCCAAGCCCAGCTTTTGAGGTCAGAAAAATCGAACAACTCGAAACCGGTGGTATAATCCATTGCGTCAAGAACAACGGTATCTGCAGATCCGATGATCTTCACCAAACTATCATTACGAATGTTCCCATCTGCGTTAAGCTCTGTCCAGCAGTCTAAAGAATACAATTCATCCATCGAAAGGTCGATGGGGTTTGTAAATGTGTATGTGCCTGTTTCGAATGTATTCAAAGCCGGACTGAAGGTAGCTGTCTCTGTTATTGGAGCTCCAAGATCTAAAGAATATGAAACCGGTACAGATGTGAGTGGATCTGTCCCTAGATTTTGAATCTCAACGGTTATTGATTCTGATGTCTCCAGTTTACATGAGTTTGCAGTTGGAGAAATTATCGATGAAAGACGACTGTCTATGTTGAAATAATCAATCACCTCAATATTGTCTACCGCCAAAATATATTTATCTGTCGAATTGTTTCTCCAGGCTATGAATACATCGGTATTGCTGAAACCAAAATTGAAAAGATCGATACTTCTACTGATCCATGTAGAGGATTCACCTGTACCAGCTGGAGGATCCTGAACGGAAAAAACCATACTGCCATTGTTTAGAAAATCAGCCGCTGTTGGATTCGTTATACCAACTCCATCCAGCACCCAAAGTTCATACCCATCAGGAAACTGAGGATCCAATGCCCTGGCATCCCATTTTACAGTAGCGAGCTGACTTATACTCATTTTAGGAGTTATCATCCAGTTATCCGATTGTGGTACTCCATTACCATTATCGGTATACCAGCTGGTACTTGCCGCCATCCTTGAAGAGCCGATGTCGATGATTATCCAGGGGTCGGTAAAGTCAGAAACATCTGGACTTACTGTGCCTGTATCATTTTTAATCAGTAGAAAGCTTGAGGGGATCGTAGTCCCCGAAAAGTTTTCAGAAAAAACGATGTTCTGTCCAAAACTAAACGAAACAGAAATGAATAAAAGAAATGTAAGTACGATGAATTCCCTTTTTAACATAAAAACTTACTTTTTTTAAGACCACAAAAATAGATTTTTTCCAGCCGGATATCTCTACTTTTGGATAATGAGATAGCTAAATTACTTTGAGTTGACAATACATCAAGCTAGAGTTTGAATAGAGCTCGTTTATTCAGATTATTTCTCGAAAGACAATAGAACTTCACCCTTTTCCACCGTATCGCCTGTTGCAATTTTAACCTCTTTAACGATACCCTCTCCAGGTGATTTTATGATATTTTCCATTTTCATTGCTTCGAGGATCAGTACAGTCTCACCTTCTGAAACCTTTTTTCCTGATTCAACAAGGATTTCTAAAACCATCCCCGGCATCGGAGCTTTTATGTTTGCTACTTTCATTGCCGCCGATGAATCTATCCCTAATTCATTCAATAACAGATCATATTTGTCCTCGATCTCGATAGAGTGAACTTGTCCGTTTATTGTTAACTGTATGTGTTTATGACTATCATCTATACGGTTGATAAGAATATTGATAGACTTACTATTGACCAGCCCGTGGAATTCAGAATTGCCTATCTTTTGAATATCCCACGATTCTGACAGTTTTAATAGATCAGAAGTATTAATTTTGTACTCTTTTGCGTTATCTACAGTAGCTTTTAACATATAGCTTAATAAACATTTATTACAGCAAAGCTATTAAATAGAAACAACAACAATTAATCTATTAAGACATGAAATTCTTCCCTCAGCTATTTAACTTAAGCATGCTACTGTCTTTCGGTATTCTAATTGCCGGTTGCTCTGGAAGTAAGAACCTCACAACAGATTATTCAGGATATACCCAACTCGACACAATAGATGTTATCGGAAGTTTGTCAGAAATAGAGTATCAGGCAACAGCGACAAGACATTTTGATTTGCTACATACCAAACTGGAAATCAAGCTCAATTGGGAAAAGCAATTTGTTCTTGGTGAGGCTTACCTTACTCTTACACCATACTTTTACGATGAGACCCAATTAGTGCTGGATGCTAAAGGTTTCGATATTCATAAATTAGGAATGTTAGATGGTGAAAAAGTTAAATTGTTGGACTTTAGTTACGATTCTTCTCAGATAACAATAGACCTTGCCGACACCTACACCAAGAGTGATACATTTGATATATACATTTCTTACACAGCTAAGCCAAACCATCTGGTTAAAAGTGAACCGTCACTTAAGGATAACAAAGGTCTTTATTTTATCGACCCTTTAGATGAAGATCCAAACAGACCCCAACAAATATGGACACAAGGTGAGACTGAATCCTCTTCTTGCTGGTTTCCTACGATCGATAAACCAAATGAGCGATGCACGCAGGAAGTAATAGTCACTGTGAACAGTAAGTTCAAGTCGTTTTCAAATGGTTTGCTTATTTCTCAGGTTGCTAATGGGGATGGTAGCAGAACAGATCATTGGAAGCAAGAGTTGCCTCACGCACCTTATTTGTTCGTTCTCGTTGTTGGAGATTATGCAGTTGTAGATGACAGCTGGAGAGATATTGAAGTAGATTATTTCGTAGAACCGGAATATGAAGAGCATGCCAAAGACATTTTTGGGCACACACCTGAGATGCTGGAGTTTTACAGCAATTTCTTTGGTGTGGATTTTCCCTGGGAAAAGTATCATCAGGTAGTGGTAAGGGATTTCGTTGCCGGAGCGATGGAAAACACTTCAGCAACGGTACATTTTGAAGGATTACATAAAACAAAAAGGGAAATGTTAGATGGTGACCATGAAGATATTATCGCTCATGAAGTTGCGCATCAGTGGTTTGGTGACCTTGTGACATGTGAGTCTTGGGCCAACATTCCTCTTAATGAAGCTTTTGCGACCTATGGAGAGTATATATGGTTTGAACATAAATATGGTCAGCAAGAGGCTGACTTGCATCTGTATTATGACCTGGTTAACTATATGAATGAGTCCAGATCAAAGCAGGTGCCATTGATACGCTTCTTTTATGACCATCCGGATGATATGTTCGACAGGCATAGCTACCAAAAAGGTGGCAGGGTCCTTCATATGCTTAGAAAGTATGTTGGAGAAGAAGCTTTTAAAAAGTCACTACAAGTATATTTACAGGACAATGCATACCAACCTGCTGAGATCCACAACCTCAGGCTTGCATTTGAAAAGGTGACAGGAGAAGATCTAAACTGGTTTTTTAACCAATGGTTTATGAAAGCCGGCCATCCTATTCTAGATGTTAATTATGTTTATGAAGAAGGAGTAGCCAGAGTAGAAATTGAACAGTCCCCGAGTACTGAATCTGCAGGTTTGTTTCGATTGCCTGTCGCTATTGATATTTATACCGAAAACGGGGTAGAAAGGAAAGATATCGTAGTAAAAGATAGAGTTACTGAAGTAGAGATAAAATCAGCAACGAAACCACTATGGATCAATTTTGATGCAGATAAGATGTTACTGTGTGAAAAAGAAGAAACTAAGCCAATGTCAGATTGGGCTTATCAGTATAAGAATGGTCCGCTAATGATGGACAGGTATGAGGCTGTCATATATGCAAGTAAAAATCAAAGCGAACCACTTGCTTATGAAATCCTTTCAAGTGCTTTACAAGATTCATTTCATAAAATCAGGGAAAAGGCTATCTACAATATCGATGTAGCATTGGAGGACAAAGCAGATATAGCGGAAATAATACGTGAGATAGCTCTAAATGATCCGGAATCGAAAGTTAGGTCAGAAGCGATTTATAAACTGATAGAACTAGATCCTCCTTATGTCACAGAATCAATTGAGCAAGCTCTGAATGATGATTCTTATCTCGTGATCTCTTCGGGACTTGACGGTTTATTGGATGTCGATAGTATTAAAGCTTTGAATTATGCAGAACAATATTTGGAAGTTGAAACTTTTGATATTCAAACCGTCGTAGCTAAAGTTCTTTCTAGAATAGGAACGGTAGACCATTATAGTTTTTTCTCAGAAAAGGTAGCGCAACCTGGAGGAGACTACCTACAGTATAATATTATCTATTATTTCGGCAACTACTTAAGCAAAATGAGCTATACTGAGATTCAAAAAGGTCTCCCGCTTTTAAAAGAGAAAGCTATTGGTGCAGAGGAGAACAGGTGGATCAAGATGGCTGGAAAAGAATCAATAGAGAGAATTGAAGTGGCGTATGAGCGAAAAAAACAGGACTTACAGCTTGAACTAAAACAGACTGATGGAAGAGATCTTGGAAAGATTGCTGAGCTGGAGGATAGAATCCAAAAATCGGATTCGGTGCTTCAAATGGTTGGCGATGTTCTTGATGAAATTGAGATGATGAATTAAAACTGCTGAAGTTCTACCAAGCGGTTGTAGACACCATTGCTACTTAATAAATCCTGATGTGAACCACGTTCTACAATTCGGCCATTGTCCATTACTAAGATTTCATCTGCGAATTGAATTGTGGATAGCCTATGAGCGATAACAATAGATGTTCGATTCTTCATCAACTTCAACAGCGCATCCTGCACCAGCTTTTCGGATTCAGAATCCAATGACGAAGTTGCTTCATCTAAGATCAAGATAGATGGGTTTTTCAAAACAGCTCTTGCTATGGTTAAGCGTTGCCTTTCTCCGCCACTTAAGTTCATACCACGATCACCGATTGTTGTTTCATAACCATTTTGACTGCTCATGATGAAGTTATGCGCATTTGCTACACGGGCGGCCTTTTCAACATCCGCTCTACTAGCGGACTCATTGCCCATGAGAATATTGTTGTAGATAGTATCATTAAACAGAATGGGATCCTGGCTAACCACACCGATCATAGATCTTAACTGATTAAGATCTATTTGTCGAATATCGATATCATCAATCAATATCTTACCAGATCTTGGTTCGTAAAATCTCGGGAGCAGATCCACTAAGGTGGACTTTCCTGATCCGGATTGCCCTACCAAAGCAAACATTTTACCCTTGGGTAGATAAAAGCTCACATCAGAGAGTACCTCAACTTCTTCTCCATCAACATAGCTAAACGACACGTTCTCATAAGATATTCCTGATCTGAAATTTTCAAAACTCACCGTAGAAGTATTTTTAACAACTTCGATAGGTGTATCCATTACATCGCTCACTCTTTCTGAAGAAGCGAGACCCCTTTGGATATTGTAAAAAGCAGTGGCAAACTTCTTAGCCGGTGGGATCAGTTGAGAAAATATGAGCATAAACCCAATAAAAGTTTCTGCTTGTAATGGATTTGTTTCATCCAGAACCAGACCGCCACCAAACCAAAGTACGATAGCTACGATAATTATTGTAAGAACTTCGGACAGTGGAGATGAGAGATCTCTTCTTCGTAAAACCTGGTTACTAATAGAGAGATAAGATCTGTTTGTATCCTCAAATTTATTCCTAAGGTTGCTACCTGCATTGAAAGACTTAATGATGCGAAGGCCACCGATCGTCTCATCAAGAATGGAAGTAAGGATACCTAATTTTTGCTGACCGATACCTGACTTTTTCTTGAGACTTCGGCCAACCTGACCTATCAATATTCCCGTTAACCCGATCATAATAAGAACAAATATGGTAAGCTGTGGGCTCATAAAGAGCATCGTGATCAAGTAAACAATTATTGTGAAAGGTTCCTTAAAAGCAACTTCTAAAGTGCTCATTATACTTTTTTCGATCTCGTTCACATCTGCATTCATTCGTGAGATCAGATCCCCTTTCCGTTCCTTTGAAAAATAGGAAAGAGGAAGTGCAAGGATGGTATCATATAATTCTTTTCGAAGATCAAAGACCACACCATTTCGAACCGCAGCCATACAATATAGCGCTGCATAGCGGAACAGGTTCTTTAAGAAGAATATTGCAACGATCAGGAAACAAAACCAGATCAGCGTTTCTTCTTTGCCGTGAGCTTCCATGTAGCTGCCCATTCTGAAATAGAACATATCGATGATCGCATCTACTGAGAAGCTGAATTCAGGAGCTTCAGAAACCGGCGGTTTTTTATCGAAAAGAAGTTCAAGGAATGGAATAATAAGGACAAGAGAAACGAGAGAGAAGATAACATAGAAAGCATTGAAGACAATATTCAACACGACATACTGTAGATAGGCTTTAGCGTGTTTTAAAATTCTTAAATACTCCTTCATGCTTTAAACCGGACAAATATACAACTACTTGTTGCGAAACTTTAATAAATGAAAGATGCCTCTAATGTGCTACTTTTGGTAACAATATGAATTCGAAAAGACAAAATCAGATCGCAGGCGCTATAAAAAAGGAATTCAGCAACATATTATTGCGCGAAGCGAATCATATATTTCCTGCCAATGTGCTTATAAGTATTACAAAAGTCACTGTAAGCCCCGATCTCTCGATCGCTAAGATCTATTTCAGCATCTTCAATGCAAAGGATCCGGAAGAGATCATGGAGGCACTTCATGAGAATCAGAAAGAATTGAAACGATCCCTGGCTAAAAAGATCAGAAACTTCAGGAGGATCCCAGAACTTGAATTCTTTAGCGATGATGGGATCGAACATGCACAGAAGATAGATGATATTTTTAAAAGCATAAAGAAAGAAGACGACAACTCTAAAGAATGAATTTTCCTCTCTTAGTTGCGTCGAGATACCTTTTCTCAAAAAAATCCACTAATGCGATCAACGTGATCTCAGTTATCGCCATGTCAGGGATGGCTATTGGTACAATGGTACTGGTTTTGCTTCTCTCCGTTTTCAATGGTTTTGAAAACACCATACTAAAGCTCTACAATTCCTTCTATCCCGATCTGATCATCCTGCCAGCTGAAGGGAAAACATTTTCGGTTGATCATGAAATGGTAGATATACTGAAAGAGTCTGAAAGCATTGCTGCTTATACTGAAGTCCTTAATGAAAACGTCTACCTGGAATATGATGATAACGATTATATCGGGACCTTGAAAGGTGTGGATATGAATTATAGAAGGGTTACCGGCATCGATTCCTTTGTAGTGGATGGCGATTATATGCTTGCTGATACTGGAAGAAGTTATGCTTATGTTGGAAGTGGCATTGCGATCGCTTTAAACCTTTCTGTAGAGCGAAATATCTTGCCAGTTAAGGTACATGTTCCTCGCAGAGGAAAGTCTACGTCCGCACTACCGCAGAATGCTTTCAGGATCGGATATTTATACCCGTCAGGTGTATTTAATCTTCAACAAGAGATCAACAACAAATATGTGATCACGGATATTGACTTTGTAAGGTCGATCCTCGAGATGAGTGATGAAGTAAGTTCAATTGAGATAAAGCTTAAAGATGGTAAGGGAATTCAGTCTGTGAAAAATGATCTTCAGGAAAAAGTGGGTCCGGGATATATGGTGAAAACCAAATTTCAACAACAAGCATCATTATATAGTGTGATGAAAACGGAGAAATGGACGGTGTTTGCGCTACTTACTTTTATCATGTTTGTGATCTCATTCAATATTCTTGGTGCGCTATCTATGCTTGTTCTTGAAAAGAAAAAAGATGTTTCGATCCTTAAGTCTCTTGGTGCTTCAGACAAAATGATCCATTCCATATTTTTTCTTCAGGGTACGATAATGTCTTTAATCGGCGGAATTGGAGGTATTGTGATCGGATTGTTTATCTGTGTGATGCAGATAAAATTTGGAATTATCAGGATTCCGGGAAGTGAGAATTTTATTATAGATGCTTACCCGGTAAAAATTGAGTGGCAGGATATCGTGTTAGTGCTGATCGCGGTATTGTTGATCAGCGCCATTGCTTCCTGGTTGCCTTCTAGAAGAGCGACAAAAGCGCAAGCGACGTTTAGGGAAGCATGATAGTTTAGCTTGTTGGGTTTAAATTGATACTATAGATCTTGTATAAATTGGGGTCTCGCTGATAGAAGAACTTATCAAGTACATCATACATATTTTTCCCTCTGAAATATGAAGTGTTTAGCTCACCCTCGCCGAGTTCGATCCACTGAATAGTATAAGAATTTTCTTTTTGATGATGAATTTCAACATATGCCATCATCTTTTTCAACGCTTCGATCTTATCGATGCCTATCTCAGAATGGTACAAGAAAGATTGCTCGTGTCTGGGATTTATAGTAATGAGGTCGAGATCTACATGATTATCCTTGGAGCTGTAATTAAAAAGTGTGTTTTCACTCTTCAAGCCAAGTTTCCTGGCGATCTCATTCTGAAGTTTGACTATCTCGATGGAAACATCCGACATGGGCTATAGATCTTCTTTAACAGCGTCTACTATCCCATATTCTAAAGATTCATCAGCATTCATCCAATAATCCCGGTCAAAATCCTTCATTACTTTCTTGAACTTCTGTCCACAGTTATCTGCCAGGATATGAGCGCTAAGTTCTTTCGTTTTCAAGATCTCTTTTGTTGTGATCTCGATATCGGTAGCTTGACCAAAAACACCACCGATGCTTGGCTGATGGATCATGACTCGGCCGTGAGGATAGATAAATCTTTTACCTTTCACACCTGCAGAAAGCAATATCGAACCCATGGAAGCAGCCAAGCCCATACAAACAGTGCTGACAGGAGACTGAAGCATCTTCATGGTATCCATTATCACCATACCTGAAGTAACAATTCCTCCAGGACTATTGATGTAAAAAGTAATCTCTTTGCCTGGATCTTCTGCATCGAGGTAGAGTAGTTTGTTGATTATTCTCTCGGCAGAACCATCATGGACTGGACCCCACAAAAATACTTTTCTCTTTTCTAAAAACTTTCTTTCAAATCGATTGAAATCAGATAGCTTTTCAACTATTTCTTCGAGTTCGGAATATTCTCTCATTAGATTTTTTTGAAAATTAATTGGAAATTAAAAGTAAGACAATTCGATTAGTAGTTAAACTGACTTTAAGAATAAAAGTTCAGCAAAAGGAGAGGATTTAGACATGGCGGACGGATAAGAGCTTGCCCTTGTCGTATTTTTCAACTTTAATGAGAGAGCCGGAATCGTTGTAATACATCCAATCCCCGTCTTTGAGGTTACATTTCTTGAAGTTTTTGGTGGTTTTGCATACATATTGCCCACGAAGCTTTACAACTCCGTTTTTCCAGTATCGGACATATGCGCCACAATACTTTTTGTTGAAGTATCCATAGGCAAGATATTCAAGAAGGAGTTCATCTTGTTCATTCAGGATCTTAAAGTAGTTCAGATTATCCTGGTATTGCAGAATATCATCTGTACTTGTGAGATACCGTTTACAGATCTCCCCTTCATAATTTTTCCGCTCACAATACTGCTTTGTTTCGGTTGATACAGCATATTTAATAACTGTATCTACATCTAACTCATAATCTTGAGCATGCAGTTTTGTAATGGATAATATAAAGATCAGTATGTATAACGATCTAAACATTCTGAGGCTCTTTCATAAATATTTAATCATATATTAAAACTCTATATGTCTAATACGCTAATATGTAATTTGTGTTACATATTTTATTGATCTAATGGTTGATTTGAATTACACTGTCCACAAACGGGACAGTTTATTTGGCCAGGTTTTGGTCTAGTTTCGCAGCTTTCTCGAGATACTTTTGTGCTTCTTCTTGTTTATCAAGGTTTTGTAAGGTGATCCCAAGCTCATAATTCAACCTGGCATCATTAGGAGCATATTGAATTGCCTTTTTAAAATTCAATTCGGCAGATCCATAGTTTCCTGATAAAGCATAGGCTATTGCCAGATTATGGAAATTTGACTTGTTCAGATCACCATACTCGATGCTCTTTTCCAAATATTGGATTGCTTTGGCATAGTTCTGTTTATATTGTCCATAGATACTTCCCAGAACTCCTTGGGTTGCGATATGTGTTGGATTGATCTCTAAAACTTTTTCGAGATAAAATATAGCAGAGTCACCATTTCCAAGGTGCTTATATGTCAACCCTAAATTGTACAACGCCCAATGGAATTTTGGATTTATCATTACTGACTTCCGGAAAGCTTTGTTTGCCTCAATAATTTTTTCTTTCTCCTTCTTATTACCAGATAAATACCGATTCTGTAATGTATTGCCGTAATAGTAGTGCACCTTGGCGCTATTTGGCACTGTCTTGATATCTGAAGAAAACAATGAGAGATTATTATACCAATCTTTGTTCCTATCGATCGTTTTCCAGCTGTAGATCAGCATTATCGGTGCTAAAATGATCAGAGTTCGGATCAATAATTTATTACTAATGACAGATGCTCCGGCGAGGGCGTATCGATTGATCAGAATAGCAATGATCAGGCAAAAGCCTACCGATGACATAAAAGCAAAACGTTCTCCCATCGGAGCGCCGATGTTGAAAAACAGGTTGCTCGTGATCGAAAGGGGAACAAGATAGAAAAGAATGGAGAAGGCAATTAAATTTCTCCGAAAAATAAAGATCACACTTAGGAGCAATGCACTGGTATAAAGCACAAGCCAGAAGATGGATTCAATATTCCAGTTTCGGATGGGGATCTGGTTAAAAGAATAATCAGAAGATAGCGGATGCGGAAAGATCATCAACATAAAATACTTTCCCAGGATGTGAAAGATGGTCGAGTATTTTGCCATCGATTCAGACCCGAAAAACGGGTTTTCCATAATATCGGAGCTGTCGCTTCCACCGGGCATTCCAACCAGGCTTGCTCTGATCACAAAATAGATCACGAAAACGGCCAGCAAGGGAAAAAACGTCTTTAAAATCACTTGTTTCAGTGATTTCCTGCTTTGAATGAACACAGCAGCCGGAGTTAAAATTAAAAAGCTTACTGCTGTCTCCTTTGCTAATAGCGACAGATAAAAACAAAAAAGCCCGATGATAATAAAAAAGAGGGATCTGGATGCCTGAAACTTGATTATGAAGATCATAGAAGACAAAGCAAGGAGGAGACATAGTATTTCGTCTCGGCTTTTAATATTGGCAACAACTTCGGTGTGAATGGGGTGAGATGCAAAAAGCATTGTAGCGATCAGAGCAACATATATATTGTTACTGATCAATTGGATAGCTATAAACAAGAGCACTGTTAGAATCCCATAAAGCAAAATATTGCTGAGATGACCAACCATCGGTTTATTGCCAAAAAGTTCATATTCGATGGCGAAAGTCAGTAAAGACAAAGGTCGATACCTTCCTCCGGTAACTTCTAGCTGTTCACCATACATTCCAACGAACATATCCTTGGAAAGCAGGTCTGGAATCCCAGAGAATCCCTTTTGGGTAAATTCGTTTTCAGTTATGACGATAGAATCATCGAAAGTATAGCGATGATTGATGGTATTTGAGTACAATAGAATCGAAAAAAGGAACAATGCGAAAAAGAAAAAAAAACTTTTCTTTTTAGTAACTGAATTCGTTTTGTGTAAAGGATTTATGGGCGAAATTTTACTTTTCTCTCCTTTCGATTTTCCGGATTTTCTTTTATTCCCCATCGCTATATATGTAAAAATATATATTTGCCTTAAACAAGCAGATCGATTTGAATTTAATAATTGATATAGGAAATACGAGGAGCAAACTTGCTTTGTTCAACAGTAATCAACTTGAAGTGAAGGAAGCAACCCAAATGCTTACTTCGGCACAGATCGAAAAGTTCACAGAAGGTTATACTATTGACAATGCCATTCTATGTGCTGTGGGCCCAATTCCAAATAAAGAATTGCGTTTGCCCAACTCAACGATAACTCTGGATCAGAATACAGCGCTTCCCATTTTCAATAAATATAACAGCAAAGCCACTCTTGGCTACGACAGAATTGCCTCAGTAGTAGGAGCAAGTATGATGATTACAAACAGAGAGATATTATGTATCGATATCGGAACTTGTATCACTTATGATATGCTCGATAACAAGAAAAATTATTTGGGAGGTGGAATTTCTCCTGGATTGGATATCAGATTTAGAGCCTTGAACAATTTTACAGAAAATTTACCATTGATCACACTTGATGAAAATGAGTATCCGGTGCTTGTTGGAACTACTACAGAGGAGAGTATAAAAAGCGGAGTGTTCAATGGAGTCCTTGCAGAGATCAACGGATTAATTATTCGTTATCAAGAAGAATATCCGAATGTTGCTATCGTTTTAACCGGAGGAAATGCAATTTTGTTTGAATCTTATATTAAAAGTGAGATATTTGCATTCCCTGATTCTGTACTGCACGGATTAAATGCAATTCTTGAATACAACAAGTCACAATAAATACCTTTTCGGATTGCTTTTATTAGCAATGATATTTGCTGATGTACAAAGCATATTCGCCCAGAGTAACTCGCCATATAGTCGGTTCAATATGGGCGTTTTAAGAGATGATGTTTTTCCATCGTATCGAATGAGTGGCGGTTTAGGAACTGCAGCATCACAACTCAACCAAATTAACTTTAGCAATCCTGCTTCATATATTAACATACATGCCGTTACATTCGATCTGGGTGTCAATTTCGATGGTATCGTTTTGAGCGGACAAGATTCTGTTTACAAAACCGGTGAGGGTTCGTTGAGTCACATCGCGATGGGTATCCCTATTAAGAAGAATAAGTG
>JABDMM010000073.1 GCA_013001465.1 Chitinophagales bacterium
AACATGCAGTTTTTACTTACGCGGTCGTTCAGTAAAGTTTCATGCAAAGCATATGGGATTTTCTTGTGAAGTGCATCCTCTCCGATGAAGGCAATATCCTTGTTGCCAAATAACAGGTATGACCATTTTTTCGAAAATAGCCACTTCACTATTTTCCATCTGAAACTTGGGAACGATCGTAACTGAGAGTATGGCATTTCAAAACATTTGTAGAATCCTCTACCTAACAATACCCTTAACAGTGGTCGAAGGCGGGAAAGGAACTGCTCGAAATGACCCATATGAATGATCCCATTCCGGATGTGGGTTAGGTTATTGTTCCAATATTCCCGAGAGGGTAAAGGCAATTCTTGCTGAAAACCATAAAAAACGAATTCCCTGTTCATTCCTGAATTAGAAAATCCGATAAATGAAAGATAATCTTCTACACTTAATACCCTCAATGCGGTTAACTTCAATTCAGCCAGGAACAATGCCTCTGCGTTCATATCTATGATATGAACTCTTTTCAAAGAAGAGTGATCCAATAAGGCAATCAACCTTTCCCCACTCCCCACGATACAGAAGAGATCTTCATATTCTGAAGACATCATGATATTGCGTTCCGCAAAGTTATCCTCGTTTACATGCGAGTAGTAGATCACAGTTATTAGTCAAATTTTTCACAATGTTTTGATGTCCACAGCTCAGCTATCACACTCTCAAGTTTGTTTATATCTTCCTTTGTATGCTGAGCCATAAGGCTTATCCTAAATCTTTGCTGATCCACCGGTACAGCTGGGTATTCAATTGCGTTGAGAAATATTCCTCGTTTGTGGATCATGGAGTTGGCTTTCCGGATATCCATCCACTCCGGCACTTTTAAAGCTATAATTGCTGCTTCAGGGTGTGTTACGAGACCGTAAGGGTTCAGTTTTTCAAAAGCATAACATGCATTTTCAAAAAGATTTTTTCTCAACCAGGGTTCTTTTTCAATAATATCAAGACCGGCATGTACAGCCGCTAAATTCATTGGGGGTAAAGAAGCAGAAAAAATATAAGACCTTGCAAAATATCGCATGTATGTGATCACCTCTTTTGGTGCGGCAACAAATCCTCCCGTTACAGCAAATGTCTTGCTGAAAGTTCCCATGGATATGTCAATGTCTGACGAGCAATTAAAGTGTTCTGCAGTTCCGCTTCCTTTTTTACCCATGACTCCTGTACCATGTGCATCATCAAGCATACAGTATGCACCATATTTCTTAACAAGAGGTATTAAACGATCTAAAGGTGCAAGATCACCGTCCATAGAATAAACACCTTCAATACATACAAATACTGTACTTTCAGATTTCTGAGAGTACTTCTTAAGTTTGGTTTCCAGGTCATCCAGGTCGTTGTGTTTAAACTTTACCGGAGTAGCTTTTGTCAGTTTAAGAGCATCATAGAATGAAGCATGACTTAAGGAATCATAAATGATCACATCATTTTTCTTAACAAGAGATGATACCATACCGAGATTCGTGCCGTATCCGGTTGAAAAGATCAGGCAGTCTTCCTGATGCTTCAGGTCAGCTAATCTTTCTTCCAGTTCGTTCATTAGCCTGGTGTAACCGTTCAAAATTGAAGGACCTCCGACACCTGCACCGTATTTATCCACCGCAGATCGTACCTTTTCCTTTACATATGGATGGGATGCCAGCCCAAGGTAATTATTAGAAGCAAACATCAGCATCTTTCTTGTTGTATCAAGATGCTCATCTCTTACAAGTACTTCTCTGCCGGGTTCTGAGTCAATCAACCGGAAGTATGAGTTGTTTTTATTCTTTCTAACTCCATCGATGAATGCATAAAATTCACTAACTCGTTTGTTGAATTCCTGATCCTTGCTTTTTTTGAGAAAAAGTCTGAGACTCGAACTCTGTCCATTTTCGGTGATCATTTTTTCCTTCCTCCTTGCCATTTATCGTTAAGTTGGATTAATGCTTTCAAATATTTTTCAGGATTGCTCCCTGACTTAAGGAACAAGTTAGAAATTTCGAAGACATTTCTGCTTACCATCTTATCATCTTCTTTCTGCAGAAACGCTTTTTTACTATTAACCTCTCCTATCATGATCGGTTCCCAGTTCATTTCTGAAGCTTCTTTGACGAAGTTCTCTATAACAGTTTTATTCACTGTGAACACAAGTTCAAACTCTCCATGCGGACCTGCCAGAAAGAACCATGGTGGTAAATTGTTTGCGATAGCA
This sequence comes from Chitinophagales bacterium, assembly GCA_013001465.1. Taxonomy (GTDB): domain Bacteria; phylum Bacteroidota; class Bacteroidia; order Chitinophagales; family JABDMM01; genus JABDMM01. The sequence goes on from JABDMM010000073.1 coordinate 2,234, forward strand.
ATTTCCATTGCTCTTGGGTGTAAAAGATCTTCTATGGGATAAGTCAATGTAATACCCATCTCATTCACCTCCATAAGGTTGGCAATGGCAGGATAGAAACCATCGCTGGAATCGATGCAAGAAGAAGCAAATCGCCTGACAACTTCGCCATGTGACAAACTTGGGGAGGGAAGGTATTTTTCAGCTGTCTCGTTTTTAAACATCTTGGAATAAGCATATGAAGAGCCATGACCCATTTCACCACTAATCCATAGGGTATCTTCGTTTTTACACCCTTTCCTGGAGATCGTTGGGCCACCATTTTTGATCAGCCCTAAAGCTGACGTACCGATATGAAGTTCAGCACTTGTATTCGTATCCCCTCCGACTACATATGTTTGGCTATGCCTGCATGCCTCTTGAATCCCTCGTTGAAGGAGATCGATCTTTTCGTCAGGATAATCAGAAGGAATATCTTCATTTAAAAGAATGCCAATAGGTTTTGCACCAACCGCAGCCAGATCGCTGATGCTTGCCATAACAGCCACCCAGCCAATTTGAAATGGATCGGAGTATAAACCACTGGATATTTCCTCAACGACGCTATCTGTTGTTACCGCCAAAACATCACCATTGTCCAATTTTATCAATTCTGCATCACTTTCCATGACTTTATTGATCTGATGAGGAGAGCGATCAAACAGGGACGTGATCTTTCTTAATATTTCATTCTCCTTTAGCAAACTTTTCTTTTCATTGTTTTGAAGCGATAGAATGAACTAAAAATACGATATGATATTGGCTCGAACCCAATATTCAATATTCAGTTTCTCGATTACATTTCGACGGAGCTAAGCCACTCCACCCTCAATTTTGAGGGTTGAATTTTTGAATTGTAAACTCATTGTCTCAATTTCATTCTCCATTCTCCATTCTCAATTGTTATATGGGTTTCCCACAATGCGGACATACCTTCCCGCCTGTCTCAGCTTCGATCTTCGCGATCCTTTTCCGCTCTCTTTCTTTTCTCATTTCTTCCATAAATGATGAGCTGATGATCCCTGTTGGTAAAGCGATGAGTCCTATGCCAAGCACTGCGATAATACCGCTTACCAGTTTGCCCCAGCCCGTAACCGGATAAATATCTCCGTAACCTACCGTCGTGAGTGTGGCAATGGCCCACCAGAATGCATTGCCGATATTTTTGAATTGTTCAGGTTGTGCGTCTCTTTCAAGATTGAACATCAGAGTCGATGCGATAACAATTAGTATTACGCAGACTAGTACTGTGATCGCAAGATCGGCTGCCGTATCTTTTAACACCCGACCAATTAACTGCATCGATTTCATGTAGCGACTTAATTTCAGGATACGTAACAACCGCACTAAACGCATCGCACGGATAAACCGCAGATCGATCGTCATAATGAAAGGAAGATAAAAAGGGAGAATTGCAAGTAGATCGATAAGCCCAAATGGAGAGAAGATGAACTTCAAGACTGCCTTCGGTTTAGATTTATCAGGATACAAAAGATCAGCTGTAGCAACTCTGAGTAAATATTCAATGGAAAAGATGACCACAGAAACTAATTCGAAAATGAAAAAGAAACGCTCATATTGATTTAGTATTCCTTCATATGATTCAAGAACGATCGCAACCACATTAGCAATGATCAGACCGGTGATGAAGTAGTCGAAGTAAAAGGAAAGCGGTTGTTCCGGATTGGAACCACGAATAACCTGAAAGATCTTTCTGCGCATGGGTTGTAATTTCCATAGAAAGATAACCACTCTTGAGGAAATGAGAATGGAGCATGGAGAATTTTTTTAGTCCATTTGAGCAGTTAGACCAATGAGGATAACTGTTGTAATAGCCTAATGATAGCAAATTAAAAAATAAATCGACGCGGCGAAGCCGCACCATCATTATCACATTATCAAATTACCGAATTATCACATTAAACAAACCCGTATCCCCGAAGACTCAAACCTATCCATGACCGATAATTCCTCACAAACCTGCTCCAGCGTGATCTCTTCTGAGATAAGCCTAGCAGGATCGAGCTTTCCGTTGATGATCAAAGACAACATCTCCTCATACCGAAACGCCTGCATCCCATGGCTGCCGATCACTTCGATCTCGTGGGAGATCATGCGGTCCATCGGTATGGGTGCGTTTTTAACTTCAGGCTGAAGGATCCCAACCTGTATGTGTTTCCCTCGTCTTCTTAGTGAATTGATCCCATCCCAAACGATCTCGGGTTTGCCTAGTGCATCTATGCTGATATGACTTCCGCCATTCGTAATGTCTAGGATCTTTTGGATCTGCTTGTCTTCTTTAGAAATATTGATCACTGCATCTGCTCCAAGTTCTTTTCTCGCAAACTCAAGTTTGCTTTCGTCAATATCGATCGCTATTACTCTTGCTCCCATTGCTTTCGCGATCATGATCGCCGACATGCCAACACCACCACATCCAAAAACACTTACCCATTGGCCTTCACGCACCTTCCCCTGATCAACTACGGCTCTAAATGATGTCGCAAACCGACAACCTAAACTCGCGGCTGTTTTATGATCAATACTTTCCGGAAGTGCCACCAGGTTTGTGTCTGCGTGATCTATCCGCACATACTCAGCGAACGATCCCCAATGTGTGAAACCGGGCTGTGTTTGATTCGGACAAACCTGTTGGTTGTTCTCAGCGCAAACTTCGCAACTTCCGCAAGCACATACGAATGGCACCGTCACACGCTGTCCGGCTTTCCAGTTTTTCACTGATTTGCCTACTTCTACAATTTCACCAGCGAGTTCATGTCCGGGTACATGCGGAAGCACGATATCTTTATCATGACCCATCCATCCGTGCCAGTCGCTTAGGCAAAGTCCGCTTGCTTTTACTTTTATGATCGCATCATGATCCTTTGGTTTGGGATCAGGAACTTGTCCGATCGTGATCGGGCCTTTAAATTCCTTGTAGATGGCGGCTTTCATTATTTGTAAACTTAGAATTTTTACCGCAGAGAGCACAGAGATTTTACACAGAGATAACAGAGAAGGTCTCTGTGGAACTCTGCGTGACCTCTGCGCACTCTGCGGTTAAAAAAACAAGCATTAATTCAACGATTCATAGCAGGCTCTTCATCGCATTTACTATCTTTATTTCGATGAAAACAATATTCATAAGTATCATCATTGTCTTTTTCACTTCCATTTTCTCAACTCAAGCAACTTCACAAACTCCGCTTCAATTGGTGGACTCTGTTGTTCTGTGCAATGGCGACTCTATACAGCTTGGTGCACCTCCATGTGGATTTGATTTTTTTGATGATTTTGATCCGGATATCGACAGTTTGCTATGGTCTGAAATTCATGGTATGGCAAACAATAACTGTGGAGCAGTCTCCTTACCTAATGCAATGCATTTTAATGGTGCTGTTGTTAGACAGGTGACAACAATAGCGCTCGACTGCAGGTGGGGCGGTTCTATATCATTTCAGATCAAAATTGCCGCCACAAATCAGGCAGGATGTGAAACTGCAGACTTAGGGGATGATGTCGTTCTCGAATTTTCAAACAATAAATTTAGCTGGATCACCATAAACCAATATGCAGCCGGGAGTTTTCCGGTCTTTACCCAGGTAACGGAACCTATACCTCTCTTTGCATCTCAAACATCCTATTTCCGCTGGCGACAAGTTATGTTTTCCGGAGCCGATCTGGATAACTGGGCTATCGATGATGTAAGGATGGATATTGGATGCTGCGATACGAACTGCCCGCCGTATCAATTTCAATGGAGCCCTCCTGTGGGTATTTCAAATACGTCTGTCTCCAATCCATTTTTTTCTCCCCTCGTCAGCACGCAGTATTACGTAACAGTGACAAGCACTTTTGGAGATACCATCATGGATTCTGTTTATATTGAAGTTGAGAATAACTGCTGTAAGATACCGACAAACCTAAGCTCAACAAGCACTCCAACGACAGCAACTCTAAGTTGGGACAGCGTTAAAGGATCAACTGCTTATCAGATACAATTCGATACCGGTAGTATGATCACTTCTTCACCATTGTTAAATGCATTTACCGATAGTCTGTTTGTTTATATTGATAGCCTGGATACATTGTCTAACTACAGCTGGCGAGTACGAGCAATATGTGGAAGCGATACCAGTCTATGGTCGACAGTAGATTCCATACTAACACCAAGTCCCACACCTTGTGCTCCTCCAAAGAATCTAAACGCAGCTAAGATCGCAGATAGTAGTGCAACTTTGTCCTGGGATAGCAGTACTACATCTATTGCATATACAGTGCAGGTCGCAAAAAATATTCTCGATTCACTAAATTCAATTTTCATCACACCAACTTCGAGTACAACTGTTGTGGCTAATCTACTTCCTAACACGCTATATATCTGGCGAGTTAAGACGATGTGTACATATAAGAATCAGTTGACTAGCCAGTATTCAGAACCAGATACGTTTAGCACACTGGCTTCCGGATTGGCATCTTTAAATAATAGAACAATTGATATTTATCCTAATCCTTCCAATGGCGCGTTTACGATCGACATGCCAGAAACTGGATATGATATCGCAATATTTAATCAAGAAGGCAAATCCATCTACAAGAAACAAAAATGTAAAACCCGTGAGCTTATTTCTATACCGTATCTGAGCGGAGGAGTTTATATAGTTGAAGCAACACACCACGGCTCAACTTTCATTGGCAAGGTTGTGTTGTTTCGCTGATCTGCACACTCCGCGGTTAGGACAATTATTGAAGATTGAATATTGAATTGTTGAATTGACATCACGAGCAAACGAGCACATGAGCACATGAGCACACGAGCACACGAACAAACGAGCACATGAACAAATTTAGTATTTTAGATCATGCGATTTCTGCCATTAATATTTATAGCTTTTCTCATCTCCTGTGGCAATTCTGATCACGGCAACTCTCATGATACAGAGATACCTGACAGAACAGGTAACTTCGTTCACACTGTTTACCTTAACATCCACGATACGCTCCCGCAAAACGATATAGACTTCATGATCCTCGAAATGAAAAAGATCCAGGATATTCCTAAGGTGCTAAATTTTACGTGTGGTGAATTTGAAGATGTCATGGACGACCGTGCGATGGATCGATATGAATTAGTTATGCAAATGGAGTTCGATAATATCGATGATTATAAGATCTACCAGGAACACCCCATCCATCTTAATCTTAGGAAAGTAGCTGCCGGATACTTAAGTGAACGACCGGCAGTTCATGACTTTATAATACACTGAAATGGAAGTAGAGATCAACAATGGTAGCAAACAGGTCCCGATAAGAAAGGTGCAGGAGGATGTCTCGATTCGAATGGACGACCATGTGGCTATTGAGGAAGCATTGTTGATCCAGCTTAAAACGAGATCAGGATTACAGGACCTAACGATCACCATGCGAACTCCGGGAGAGGATGAGGATCTTGTGGTTGGCTTGCTTTTCACCGAAGGATTGATAGATTCCTCCGATCAGATCGAGTCAGTAGTGATGGTTGATCCTAATTGTATTCAGATTGAATTCGTCGAGGATCACCAGCCAAATCTTTCATCCACCGATCGTAATTTCTTCTCCACTTCAGCTTGCGGTGTTTGCGGAAAGTCTTCATTGGATAGTATCGCTGAAGAACCAAAACACAAGCTTGAACCTTTCAGTCCGTCTTCTAGTGTCTTATTAAAACTTTACGATCAGTTGGCTTCTCAGCAATCGCTCTTCAGCCTAACCGGTGGAATTCATGCTGCTGCTTTGTTTGATGAGCATGGTGAATTTATCTCGATGAGAGAAGATGTAGGCAGACATAATG
>JABDMM010000096.1 GCA_013001465.1 Chitinophagales bacterium
TTCTGGGGTGAGGATTGCCTTCAGGAATTCGACGGTATGTTCGCATTCGCGATTTGGGATGAAGAAGCAAAGACACTTTTCTGTGCCAGGGACCGTTTTGGTGAAAAACCATTTTATTACAGCTATGTAAGCGGACAGCAATTCATATTCGCCAGTGAAATGAAAGCGATCTTTGCTGCTGGTGTAGAACAGGATGTCAATCAGGAAATGCTGTTCAGATATCTTGCTCATGACGTTGTTGAGAATCCCGCCGCTAAGAAGGAGACTTTTTACTCCAATGTCTCGAAACTTGAAGCCGGACATTCACTCACAATCCATCTTGGAGAAGAACCTGTGATAAAAAAATATTGGTTTATCAATCCAACCATTGACTACAGCATTGGTTTTGATGAAGCAAAAAGCAGGTTTAGAGCTTTGTTTTTAACTTCAATTGAAAGAAGATTAAGATCTGATGTACCGGTTGGATCCAGTTTGTCAGGAGGCCTGGATTCCTCGGCGGTAGTACTTGCGATCGATCTTCTGAAAAAGGAAGGTCAAACTCAGAAAACTTTTTCTGCTCGATTTAATGATAAAGAATTCGATGAGGGAAGATATATAGAAATGGTGGTGAACTCCAAACAAGGGATCCAACCATACTTTACATGGCCAGATCAAGAGCAGCTTTACAATTCCATACAGCAGATCTTTTATCATCAAGAAGAGCCATTCGGGTCCAGTAGTATCTACGCCCAGTGGGAGGTGATGAAACTCGCAAAACAAAATAATGTCACAGTGCTACTCGATGGACAAGGAGCTGATGAAACTCTGGCAGGATACATACACTATTTTGATCCGTTTTTCAAAGAGTGTTATCTGAAAGACAAGAAAGAATGGAAGCTGGAGTATACTGCCTTCAAAGACCTACATGAAAAAGAGATCACGTTCGACCCTTCCTTTTTCTTAAGCGCTAAGTTTCCTCAAGTGTATTCAACATTAGGGAAACTAAAGCGAAAGGTAACTGTTCCTGCTTATGCTAATGATTTTGAAAGTTCTTTCGTCGATGAATACAAGGTAAGCCTGCCTTTTGAACAAAATCGAAACAATCTAAACAATACTTTGAAATTCGATTGTGAGAAGTACGGTTTAGAAAAACTCCTTCGTTATTCAGATCGCAATGCGATGGCATTTAGCAGAGAAGTTCGTCTTCCATTCCTCAGTCATGAGTTGGTTAATTTTTTATTCACTCTTCCTTCAGCATTTAAAATTAATCGTGGTTGGACAAAGAGAATTATGAGAGAATCGCTTTCGGATATTCTACCTGAAGAGATCGAAAAGCGTGTAGATAAATTAGGATTTCAACCGCCACAGCAAAAATGGCTTCAGCAAAAAGGATGGAAAAACCTATTGGAGGATGCAAATCTCAATTTAAAAAAGATGCGGATCCTGAAGAGCAACTCGAATTTTAGAAACTGGCGAGTTTTGATGGCTTCTCAATTGTTAAACACAAAATGGTAAAATGAAAAAGGTTTGCATGGTGTTAAACGGTGGAGTTGCTGGTGATGCCAGAGTGAAAAGGTTGATCAAAACGATCAGCAAAGATCATTTCTTAGATCTGTTTTATATCGATGGATTAAAGAATGATGCTGATTTTTTCAACGATAATGTTGAGCTCTATCCTCAGCTCAAAAGAAATAGTCTGAAAAGTAAACTTCAACGTCATTCTTTTTTTTATAATGAATTTAACTACCTGGCTGATGCAGCTATCAGATCTGGTAAACAATATGATATTGTCTATGCCAACGATCTTCCAACATTAACTGCATGCTCTAAAATTGCCAAAGAATATCAGGCTAAACTGATCTATGACTCGCATGAGATTTACACCGAAACTATCAATCAATTTTTTAATAGCACCAATGCGTTTAAAAGCTTAATGTTCAAAAATGTTATCGGTTTTATGAGAGGTGTTGGAACCTCTCAGGAGCGAAAATTGCTAAAGGATGTCGATCGTTTTATCACTGTGAATTCATCTTTAGCGGAGTACTTTCAGAATAAATATGGTTTTAGGAAAGTCAATGTTGTGATGAATTGTCCTGAAACAAACTCAAATAAAGAGGCTGTGGATTTTAGAACAAAATATAATTTCCTGAAGAGCGATGTCATTCTATACTATCATGGGATGATCAATAATGGCAGAGGGTTGCCTTTAATGATTGAAACTATGGCCCATCTGGATGATTGTTTTAAATTGATTATTGTTGGCGAGGGCCCCTTGCTAAGCGACCTTAAAAAACAGGCTGCAAGCTTGAACATAGGTGATCGGATAGTTTTTCACGGTAGCGTTCCATCGGAGATGCTTGTAAATACTGCGTCAGAAGCAGATGTTGGTATCAATCTCCTTGAGGATCTAAATTTGAGCAAATCGATGGCTTCTCCAAATAAGCTTTTCGAATATATTCAAGCGGGGATACCCGTATTATGTTCTGATACTTTAGAGAATAAAAAAGTTCTCGATCATTTTAAAATTGGTGTAAGCACGAAGAATGATGTTCGCTCTATCCTATCAGCGATAAACAAAATTCTGGAGTTAAATCAAATTGGTGCGTTTAGCGAATCCATTCAAAATGCACGCAATGAGTTTAACTGGAATAAACAAGAAAAGATCCTTCAGCAGCTATTTGAAGAACTGTGAAACAATGCCAACAATGTTGGAATGAATAGTGAGTTATTATTCCGCAATTTTCTACAGGGCATCCAATTTTGAATATGGATCTGGGGCTGAGCTTACCAGGGAGATTGAGAAGGTGGAGAAAATGCTTAAGTGAAATGCAAGCCAATGCAGATCCCATGTCTGACAAGATATTTACCTATATTGGAATGATTAAAACTCCTGTATGATCAAAACCCTGCTATTAACGGATGTAGTCGATTCAACAGCTCTAACTCATGAGCTTGGAGATGAAAGGATGAGCAAGGTATGGATTGAACATGATCATCTGGCCAGGGAGCTTCTGAAAAAACACAATGGTGTTGAAGCTGATCGTACCGATGGATTCTTAATGTTGTTTGATGCTGTGGATTATGCATGTCATTATGCTCAAGAATTACACCATGCTTTCAGTGAGCTTTCAAAAAAAGAATCCATCGATTTCAAAGCTCGTATAGGAATCCATACCGGTGAGATCATATTAATCGAAACTACCGAAGAACACAGGGCTGCCGGTGTCAAACATATTGAAGTGGAAGGTATCGCGAAACCTACAGCTGCCAGGATAATGAGTATTGCCCGACCAGGACAAACCCTATTATCAAACGATGCTTACACAGCCCTTGATTATGAGAATAGCAAATCTGTATCCCACGGATACTGGCGGATGAAGGGTGTGGAAGAACCGGTTGAACTGTTTGAAGTAGAGATGCCGTTTAACAGTCAACAAAAAACAGAGTTCATTCCCCCTAAAGATGGAGAGAAGGTCTACCGTGTACATTTAGTTGACGATGTCTGGCTACCGGTAAAAGAAATCCCCAACAACCTTAGCCGGGAAAGAGACAAGTTCATTGGCAGAAGCGAAGATCTTCACAGGTTGGGTTTGGTGGTTAACGATCCGGACAACCAGTTGATTACAGTCCTGGGTCCGGGTGGAACAGGAAAAACCCGCTTGTCGAAACGCTTCGCAAAAATGTGGTTGGGTGATTATCCGGGCGGTGCCTGGTTTTGTGACCTGGCTGAAGCACGCTCGGTTGAAGGTATAGCAATAGCAGTTGCTGCAGCACTCGATATTCCCCTTACCAAAGGGGATCCATTAGAGCAGTTAGGCAATAGTATACACGGGCTTGGAAGATGTCTACTGATCATCGATAACTTTGAACAAGTAGTAGAGTTTGCAGAGCAAACATTGGATCGCTGGATGGATACGGCTTCTGAAGCCAAATTTATTATCACCAGCAGAAACTTGCTTCATTTACCCGGGGAGATTTCTTTTAATCTTGATCCGCTTTCGGTAGATAAAGAAGCCATTGCTCTTTTTGAAGCGAGAGCGAAGGAACGTAAAAATACCTTCAAACTGACAGAGGATAACGAGGAGGATGTAAAATCAATTGTAAAAACGTTGGACGGTATGCCTTTGGCCATCGAGTTGGCAGCATCCCGAATAGCAGTACTTCAGCCCCGGCAGATCAGGGAAAGGCTGAAAGAACGGTTTAAGCTTTTGGCAGGGGCAAAAGGAAAGTCAAAGCGGCAACAAACCTTAAGAGCAGCCATAGACTGGAGTTGGGAGCTGCTGGAAGAATGGGAAAAATCAGCATTAGCTCAGTGCAGTGTATTTGATGGCGGGTTCTCTCTGGAAGCTGCCGAGGAAATTTTAGACCTGTCTGCTTTTCCTGATGCACCGATGGTTATGGATGTCATCCACGCTCTCACCAACAAAAGTTTGATCAGAAGCGATGTGCGTCGTTTTGATGTTAATGAGACCTGGTATGGTATGTATGTTTCCATCCACCAATATTGTTCCGAAAAATTAGCTGCCGAAGAAGCCTTCCCCGGCTCAGGAAAGGAAGGAGAACTTGCCTGCAAGAAGAAGCACATAAATTATTTTGCTCATTTCGGCAAAAGGGATTTTATTGTAAACCTGTACCTGAATGGAAATATTGTGAAACGGAAGTTTTTGCAGGAAGACCTGGATAATATTATAGTCGCATTTAACAGGGCTATCCATATTCAGGATGCTGAAGATGCCTCTTTTCTGTTAAATGCTGCCTGGACTGTCCTTTATATAACAGGTCCATGGAAATCCATTGTGAAAATGATCGACGATGCGGTCAGGGTAAGCAGTGGAGATCCTCACTCCTTATTGAGAGCTAAATACATCCAATCAAATTATCACGTTGCCAGCAGGCAGGGTATGAAAGAAAGTGTAAAGATCGTAGAAGATGCTCTTACATTGGCAGATAAACTGGGAGATAGAAGAATGGAAGGTGCCCTATGGACCAATCACTCTGCATTCAATCTAAACTTAGGAAACTATCCTGCCACTATTGAAAGTGCTGAAAAAGGATTGGAATTGTCAAGGGAAGTAAATGACCATAGAGGTGAGACTCGAGCTCTCTATTCAATAGCATATGCACATTTACTGATGGCGGACTTTAATAATGCAGATAAGTATTTTAACGAAACATTGAAATTATCGGAGACTCATGGAATATTGGATCTGGAATGCAAGGCTCTAGGCGCGCTGGGAATTGTGCTTTACGACCGGGGGAAATTTAAAGCAGCTAAAGATTTTATGGAGAGAAGTGTTGCCATTGCAGTTGAAATTGGGGATAAGGCAATTGAAAACACTACTAATTTCAATATTGGCAATATACTGGATAATATGGGAATGGTGGAGCAGTCACAGGCAGTTTACGAGATGGTATTAGAAAAGTCCCGACTGTTTGGAGACAGGACCCTTGAAGCAGGGGTGTTGTCAGCCCTGGGTAAATCATTCCACCAAAAGTGCGAATATGAAAGAGCAAAGACACTATATAAGGATAGTTTGGAAATTTTATCAAGTGGTACATTCTATATGGCTGAGATCCGTACAAAAATGTCTCTGACATGGTTGGCTGTGGAGACGGAAGATGCAAAAGCTGGAGAAATGCTCGATGATTTTTACAAGGAAGCCATAGCAACTGGTAATAGACATGTCGAAATGAATGCTATTTACCTGTATGGAGCTTACGAAAAGAAAAAGTCTAATTATGAAGAAGCCCTTAAACTATATTCTAAATCGTTGGAAATAGCAATAGAGATCAATACGGAGAACGAGGAAAATATCTTAAGATTAGATATGGGTAATCTCCTTGCAGATTTGGGTAGATATGATAAAGCATTTCAAAACTTCGGCCTCGTCTATGATAGAATGAAAAACTCCGAACCCAATCCTGTTTTTGCCAGGCTACAGATTCTTTGGGCTGAAGCTGCTTATCTTTCCGGTGATAAGAAACTTGCCAAAGAAAATTTCGAATCCGCGACTGCTATGGCTTCCAATTTTGAGTACGGACCTAAAGCTCAGCTTACGAAAGAGATTGAGAAGGTGGGAGAAATGCTAATGTGCTGATCCTGAGCTTTCCACATTAAATATCCATACTTTGGACGACTATGTCAACGAAAACAGATGACATACAAAAGCTAAAGTATGGAGAAGTAAAGTTAGTACCTGATGAACAGGCAATTGAAAGGTATTCTAGAAAGAGCCAGGTGTTGAAAGTGACCAAATTGTTGAAGCGTTCATAAGTAAGACTTTTCCATTTTAAATAATAGAATACTTTAGTACCGATACTCGCTTTGTATCCTTATTGTAATAAAGCCGTTTATAGTAATAAGACACGGTCTTTTTTTTGCATGATGAACACAACTTAATATGTCTTGCATCTCTCCGATGTCTAAACTCAATTCATATCTATGTGTGGCATAGCAGGAATATATAACCTCAACAAATCACAATTTGATGATCGTCTCCTACTGAAGATGAGAGATCGCCTTTCACATCGAGGTCCGGATGCGAACGGTATTTTTGTCGATGATAAGGTTGGACTCGCTCATAGAAGGCTTAGCGTTATTGATCTATCCTCGCAAGCTGATCAGCCAATGAAAGATTCCAGCGGAAGGTATGTCATAGTTTATAACGGCGAACTCTATAACTATAAGGACATTGCTGATAACCTCGATCTTGATCTTTCCTCAAATTCTGATACTGAAATTGTCCTTGAGTCCTATATCAAATGGGGAAGGCAATGTTTAAAGCGATTCAATGGGATGTTTGCTTTCGCTATCTATGATCGTGTCGATAAGAAGCTAACTTTGTGCCGTGATAGAGTTGGGATCAAACCACTATACTATTTCTGGAATGGGGAATCCCTCGTATTCGCCTCGGAACTAAAGGCATTTCAATCTTCAGAATTTAATCTTGAATTCGAAAAGGATGCAATCGAAGCTTATCTCAATTTAGGATACATTCCGGAACCGCTTTCGATCTATAAAAATGTATACAAGCTGCCAGCTGGCGCTACTCTCGAAATTGTTAACCAAAACATTAATCTCAGATCGTATTGGTCTGTAGAAGACCAGGTCTCAGCACAGGCATTCACAGATGAAAAATCTGCAAAGTCCATTTTGCACGACCTGATCAAGGATTCGGTCAGGAAGAGGATGATCAGCGACGTGCCTCTCGGGACCTTCCTTAGCGGTGGAATTGATTCATCTCTTGTTACAGCTATTGCGCAGGCAAACTCAAATGAGAGCGTGAAGACATTTTCAATTGGTATTAAAGAGTCAAAGCATAGCGAAGTCAAGTATGCAGCCCAAGTCGCTGAACATTTAAAAACCGATCATCATGAGTTTATTTTGGATGAGGTTGATGCTGTTTCAAGAGTTGACTGGATGCTGCAACAATACGACGAACCCTTCGGTGACTCTTCTGCAATTCCAACAGAACTTGTTTCTGAAAAAGCCAGAAAGCACGTTACTGTATGCTTGTCAGGAGACGGTGGAGATGAGTTGTTTCTTGGATATGGTGCCTACAAATGGGCTCAGAGATTGAACAATCCGCTATATCTAAGATCCAGAAAGTTGTTATCCTACTTCATGAAGAAGATGAATAAGCGATACAAGAGAGCTTCGCTTTTGCTCGATTTTAAGGATGGCGATTTTCTTCCTGCTCATATTTTCTCTCAGGAACAATATTTGTTTAGCAACTCAGAGATCGATAAGATGATCTCCAAAAGAAACTACGACCTGAGGTTTAATCCGGAGCTTAGAAGAGAACTTTCAAAACCTGAACAACAAGCATTATTTGACCTGAAATATTATTTAAGAGATGATCTTTTGGTGAAGGTTGATAGAGCAAGCATGTTTAACTCTCTCGAAGTTAGGGTTCCATTGCTTGACCATCGTATTGTTAACGTGGCTTTAAACCTGCCTCTTTCGATGAAGTTAAGCAATGGAAAATCAAAAATTGTACTCAGATCCTTGTTAGAGAATTATGTTCCTCAGCATTTGTTCGATCGACCCAAATGGGGATTCGGCATTCCTTTAGAAAGATGGATGAGAACAACGCTTAAGTCCTCGATAGAAAAAGTGTTGTCAAAAGAAATAGTCGAGTCTATGGGTTTTGTGAAATGGGAATATGTAAGTCAAATCTTGCTAAGATTCGATAAGGGCGAATCATTTCTCTTTAATAGGATATGGTTACTATACACTCTTCATAAATGGGCGATAAAACATAACTCAAACGCTAGAACATTCAACAACTCAAATCATAATTATGAGTCAGCAAAAACACAAGCATTGCCTGATATGTGATTCCAGAAACCTAAAAACACTGGAACGCTACCGCAAAGCCTATTTGGTTAATTGTACAGACTGTGGATTTACATTTTCTTCTGAAATTCCTTCAGCTGCAGAACTGCAAGCACATTATCAAAAGTATGGGAGAAATGATTATCTATCCCCAATTACAATTAAGCGCTATCATGAAATACTGGATGGGTTCGAAAAATACAGGAAAAATAACAGATTGCTGGATGTAGGTTGTGGAATCGGTTATTTTTTGAAAGAAGCTCAAAAGAGAGGTTGGGAAGTCTATGGAACTGAGTTTACAGATGAAGCAATTGAGCTTTGTGAAAGTAAAGGAATAAAAATGAAGAAGGGAATGCTCGACAAGTCTATGTTCCCTGAGAATTATTTTGATGTTGTAACCTATTTCGAAGTTATCGAACATATCAATAATCCTACTGAGGAAATCGCAAATATGCACGAAGTTATTCGTCCGGGTGGAGTTTGTTATATGACTACTCCAAATTTCAATGGGCTTTCCCGGCATTGTCTCAAAGAGGAATACAACGTGATTACTTATCCAGAGCACCTTTCATATTACACACCAAAAACGCTAAGCAATCTTTTCAAAACGCATGGTTTCAGGACGGTAAATTTAAAAACTACCGGGATCAGCCTTACAAGGATTAGAACAAGCCTGGGAACTTCCGATCAAGCCTATATCTCTGAAAAGTCTGATGATGAGTTGATTAGAAAGAAAATCGAAAAAAGCTCATTTTTAAAGGTGGCTAAGAATCTCGTGAATGAATCGCTCACTCTATTTAATGCAGGTGATTCTATTAAAGGCCATTTCGAAAAAGTTGAAAAATAATATGAAGTCTATCCTATATATTCTATATGACGGATTAACAGAATCACTTGCACAAAGTCAGGTTCTGTCATACCTAAAATTTCTAACAACAGAGGGATTTCAATTCACAGTGATCAGTTGCGAAAAGCAGGATAAGTATCATAAATCAGGAGAGGATATCCGGAAGGTCTGCAAGGAGCATAGCATCGATTGGCATCCTCTTATTTATCATAAAACCCCTCCAATTCTTTCTACTTTGTTTGATATAAATAGAATGAAGAGAAAGGCAGAAGCTTTGTTTCAGGAAAAGAAATTCGATGCTGTTCACTGTAGAAGTTATATTGCCGCATTTGTAGGGAGCCACCTTAAGAGCAAGTATAACTGCAAATTCATTTTTGATATTCGTGGTTTTTTCGCTGATGAAAGAGTTGATGGAGATATATGGAAACTAGAAAACCCGGTCTATAACGCAGTTTACAATTTCTTTAAAAAAAAGGAAGCAATCTGGTTTAATGAAGCTGACTATACCGTTTCTCTAACTTATAATGCTGCAAAACATATCCGTAAAAGTTACCCGGCAGCAAACATATCGGTAATACCATGTTGTGTTAACACGGCTGACTTCAATTACCTTGAATTCCCACCGAACTTAAAAAGTAATATCCGAAATTCTCTCGGATTGAGTGAAGACGCATTTGTGTTAATGTATCACGGGTCGATCGGGACCTGGTATTTACTTCAGGAAATGATGGGATTTTTTAAGATCGTAAAAAGTAAGATCCCAAACAGCAAGTTCTTTTTTTTGTCGAAAGAAGAGGTTGGCTATATTCATGAAGAGGCGATGAGTCAGGGTTTAGACATCGAAGACATCATCGTTAAAAGCGTACCTTTTGATAGTGTTCCAAAGTATTTATCAATTGCAGATGCTTCTGTTTTCTTCATCAAACCCGTCTTTTCGAAGCAAGCATCTTCACCAACCAAACTAGCAGAATTATTAAGCATGGGGATACCAGTTTTTACGAATTCAGGAGTTGGAGATGTCGACTCTATTATTGAAGAAAGTGGATTCGGGTATTTGATCAAAAAATTCGAAGAGTCTCACTATAATCAAGCGGTAGAAAAGTTTCTTGGCAGCAAACGATTTGATAAAGAAAACATGCATCGTTATACGGTCGAAAACTTTGATAGTAGTATTGGAGCAGACAGGTATAGGGAAATTTATAAAGCGCTTCTTTCAACTCCAAAACATGAGCTGATCACGGGATGACTAAGAGCAAGAAAATACTATTTATAGTACCACACAGAGTTGGAAGAAGCCCCGGGCAGAGATTCAGGTTTGAACAATACTTCGATAAACTGGAAGCTGCAGGTTATGAGATCACTGTTTCCAACTTATTGAGCGAAAATGATGATGTAACTTTTTACTCCAGATCAAGATATTTTCAAAAAGGTATCATTGTTCTAAAGAGTATCTGGAAAAGGTATGCTGATCTTCTTCGAGCAGGGAACTTCGATATTATTTTTGTTTATAGAGAAGCCATTATGCTTGGATCGGTATGGTTTGAAGAGAACCTTGCAAAATCAGGAGCCAGACTGATCATGGATTTTGATGATGCGATCTGGCTGAAAGATGTATCAGAAGGAAACAAAAATATTGCATTTCTTAAGAAACCTGAGAAGACCTTTAGAATAGTAGAACTTGCGGACCTTGTAATTGTAGGCAACAAATTTATCGCGGATAGGTGCTCCATGTACAACAATAATATAAAATGCATACCAACCACAATAGATACGGATTACCACCGACCATATCATGATGGCAGAGCAGATCAAGCTAAAATTTGTATTGGTTGGACAGGAACAGAGACTACCTTGAAACACTTTGAAACTGCCTTGCCTTCACTGGAAAGGATTTATGAAAAGTATTCAGACAAAATACACTTTAAGCTTATTTGCGATAAAGCAATTGAATATCCATCCATAGGATTGAGATCAGAAAGATGGAATAAGGAAACAGAGATCCAGGACCTGAATGAGATGGACATAGGACTAATGCCGTTACCAGATGATGAATGGTCAAGAGCGAAGTGTGGTTTTAAAGCGCTTCAATATCTTTCTCTCGAAATTCCAGCCATTGTTTCACCTGTGGGAGTAAACACTAAAATTATTGATGATGGCATCAACGGTTTTTTTGCAAAGACTTCTCAGGAATGGTTCGAAAAGTTAGAGCTTTTGATATTGTCTCATGAGCTTAGAGTTAGAATGGGCAAAGCCGGAAGGGAAAAAGTAAAAGTTGAATTCTCTAAAAACCGCTGGTTTAAACGTTATATCGAGCTTTTTGATTCCTGTATCTCCACTCCCGAATCTTGTCTAGTAGGATAACTAAGAGAACCGCATAAAACGGGAGGCAGGGGATCTTATACCTCACCAAAGCCCCGAAATTATAACTTGTAAATCCAACTGAGAAAGCAAAAACCATTGAAAAGACCAGACAAAAAGCTAAAGTAGGATCACGGAAGATCTCAATAAAAGGTTGAAAAAACCGCCCCATCAAAAGTACTTTAAGAGTGAACCACAGAAATATCGTGCTTTCAAGGAAGGCGAAAATCATTAGGATGTTATTCACCTCCCAAATGTATGGTCTGAATAAAGTAGCATTAATTGCAGCAGGTATCTTAAACAATAATCCGGAATATGAAAAGTCCACGGCACCAAGACTGTATGAAGAACCTTCAAAATCATAATAATCTTCAACTGCGGTATGCCATCTTTGCATATCTGTAGCACGACTTTCAATATTAGATATACCAAACTTCCCGTATGAACTACTCAACTGATTTATAAGCACAAAACCAATGATCAGACTGAACGCAAGAACGAATGGAAGACTGAGTCTTGAAAGAAGCCGGCTCCGTATTCTTGATTTATACTGAAGGAAGATCCAGAAAACTGCAGATGGAATGAAAGCTAAAAGGATATAACTCTTTATAACACCGATCATATTTATACAGACGATAGCTATCAGAATGTGAATTATGAGGTGTTTCCTATGGATAAAAATATGATAAAATGAAACTGTCAGCCAAGCAAGACAGCCCATAGTAATTGTATCTTTAAAAATTCCTGATCCCCAGAAAAAGACAGACGGAATAAACAAGCATGCTATGGCTATTCCCTTTATACTGTTTGGGTAGATATGAGAAAGGATTCTGAAAAGGTGCCACATTCCTGAATAACAAATGATGGAAAATATAACCGCTACGGTAGAATAGGTATAGAATGTGAATAAACCAATGAAAGCGGTTACTCTGGTGACCAGAAAGGAACTGGTGTCACCGGCATTCATTCGAACAAGATGGCTATAAGTTTCCGGGTCTGTTAGATCCGGAGCTGTAAAGATGAGTTTCATCCCCAACTGAAAATCGGCTGAGAGCACCGAAAAGATGTATTTGGATCTGTTAAAAAAGTAAACGGTATCTCCGTCACCATAGTAATAGAAGTAGATAATTCCGGTAGCAAGAGCACCAAAGATCTTTACAACTAAACCCGGAATAAAATATTTTCGTAAGATTGGATTAGGTATACGTTTCTTAATGATCTGAGCAAACAATAAAATTACCAGAATGTAGATAGGTGTTAGGATGAGATCTTGAATACCCATTTGCTACAGATAAATCGAATCTAAATAAAGAATTGAAATTGACCCAAACATCTTCTCAACAAAAACAAACCGTAGATTTCTTCGACAGCGTTGCTGTGGAATATGACAATAAGTATCGATCGAAAGATGCATTTTATTCATATTTTTTTTGGCAAAGGATCTTTGAAGCTACTGCTGATATTGATTTTCACGAAAAAGCGATACTTGATGTCGGATGCGGCACTGGTCAACTCTACAATTTTCTAAACTCCAGGATCAAGGATATCGATTACAGCGGAAGCGATATTTCACAGAATATGTTGATACAAAGTAAGATCCCTGCTAATTGTCAATACGCAGGAAATCTCTATCAGTTGGATTTCAGAGGGAAATTATTTGACATTGTTTTCATGTTGGGTGTAAGTACTTATATGACTAAAGAGGAATGGAATGCCAACCTCAGTAAAATTAACAGCATTTTAAAACCCGGTGGGAAATTTATCGTTTCATTTACTAACAAGAATTCCTTTGATTACAAAATGAGAATGTTGGGTCAGGTTCCTGCTCGCTTTTTTAAGAAAGATAATAAAGTGATCGGGCGTAAGTTTGTGATCCATTCGTACAGTTTAACTGAGATCGAGCAGAATTTGGACGGTTTCAAAATAGATCAGGTCAAATGGTTAAATCAAACCATCTTTCCTTTCAATAAAATTTTCCCAGTGCTATCTGTGAAAATTGCCGATAAAATTAACAGGAATTCCAAAGGACGAATATTGGAAACAATGTCGTCCGACTTTTTAGTATTCACAACTAAACTCTAGTATGCCCCGAATTCTCAGAATCATTAACAGGTTAAACCTTGGTGGCCCAACCTATAATGCGTCCTACCTATCAAAATATCTTGCTCCCGAGTTTGAAACTATGTTGGTTGCCGGTCAAAAAGACGATACCGAAGCGAGTTCAAACTATATACCGGAGAGCATGGGATTGCAACCTGTTCTTATCGAAAATATGAGAAGAGAGATCAGTCCGGTCAACGACTATAGAGCTTATCTTGAGATCAAGCGTTTAATTAAAAAGTTTAAACCTGATATTGTTCACACCCACGCAGCAAAATCGGGTGCACTAGGCAGGCTTGCAGCATATAACATGAATGTGCCTGTAATACTTCATACTTTTCATGGCCATGTATTCCATTCCTACTTTAACCGTTTAAAAACTAGGGTTTTCCTGGAAATAGAAAGAAATTTAGCGACGAAAAGCAGCAAGATCATTGCGATCAGTCAGCAACAAAAAAAAGAACTCTGTCAAGAATTCAGAATAGCTGAACCGGATAAATTTGAAGTTATTCCACTAGGATTTGACCTCAACAAGTTTCAAAAAGGAATCGAGGTAAAACGGAAAGATTTTAGGACGCAGTATAAGATCGATGACGATGAAATTGCTGTAGGTATAATAGGTAGAATCGTACCTGTAAAAAACCACGGTCTGTTTCTTAATGCCATTAAAAGTATTAGTTCAAAAACCGGCAAAAAAGTAAGGTATTTCATTATCGGTGATGGAGAAGATACCGGCAAAATTCAACAGCAAGCCACAGATCTTGGGATCGACTGGAACTGGAAAGGAGAAAGGAAAAGCCTACTCACCTTTACCTCCTGGATAAAAGATATCGATGTTGCAAACGCAGGCCTTGACATAGTAACACTTACTTCTTTGAATGAAGGGACACCGGTAAGTCTTATAGAAGCTCAAGCAGCAAACAAACCCATCGTCGCAACAGAAGTTGGTGGGGTTGAGGATATTATTAAACCGGGTGAAACAGGCCTCCTATGTAAGTCTGGAGACCAATCTTCCTTCTCAGGACTTTTGCTCGATTTGATCGAAAATGAAAATAAACGATTAAAAATGGGCCATTCAGGATATTCT
The DNA here is from genome assembly GCA_013001465.1 of Chitinophagales bacterium. Classification (GTDB taxonomy): domain Bacteria; phylum Bacteroidota; class Bacteroidia; order Chitinophagales; family JABDMM01; genus JABDMM01. Next base: position 14,710 of record JABDMM010000096.1, read on the forward strand.
CACGTATCAAAGAATTACAGCTACAACAGATTAGTTGAGGATATGCGCGAACTATATCTGAGACTATTAAACATTTAATCGTGGACTATTGCACTCAGAAATTGCTGTTGCAAACGGCATTTTTGGCAGAACTCAAACAACAACTCAATTGACAAGAATAATATTATATCTGGCTCTCGTCCTTATGACGACGTCTTCCTGCCGGACACTTTACCCCAACAGAATGTTCAAGCAAGGTGACAGCGATCTCCTTATCCGAGGAAAAAAAATGATCGATGAGTACCTTATCCAAACAGGAGATGAATTATCGCTTCAAATTTTCGCCAGAGATGGATTTAAATTGATCGATGTTCTTTCAGGTAGTGAACTCGCACAACAAAAGGCAATAACATATAAATACTTGGTTAATAAAGAGGGATATGCAGATCTGCCTATTCTTGGTTCCTATTATGTTGCAGGATATACTGAAGAAACTTTAGAAGAAAAATTAGAGGTTGAATATGCTGCTTTATTTAATGAACCGTATGCAATTTTAACCGTAGAAAATAGGAGAGCAATCGTCTTTAAGGGATCATCTGCTCAGGTAGTTGCATTGAATAGATCTGCTACAAATTTGCTTGAGGTCATTGCAAAGTCTGGCGGATTGGATGAAAACTCAAAGGCGTTTAAAATTAAAATTATTCGAGGTGAATTCAGTGAACCGGAGATAATTCTTGTCGACTTGTCTACTGTAGAGGGTTTGAAAAATGCCGATATGATCGTGCAGGCAAATGACGTGATATATATCGAAGAAAAGCGAAAGATATTCTCTGATGTCCTTGGTGAATTGACACCTATACTAACTTTGATAACAGCTATTACATCAGCATATCTTTTATTTAAAAGTATAAATGCAAAATAAGGAACCAAACCAGGAATCAGTTCGAACGTTGATCGACGACTTTAACCCAGGTCTGTTCGTTCACATCATTCAAAAATCTTTGAAATGGGTGTTGTTCTTTTTGATCCTCTCAACAACACTATCTTATATTTACCTTAGATATACTCCAAGAATTTTCCAGTCGGTTTCTACGTTGATGCTGAAAACTCAGGAAACAAGCCAGGTTTTAGGTATTTCTGACCTTATGCGTGATGATGAATCGGAGATCAACCGGGAAATCCAACTTCTTAAATCCAGATTGATCCTGGATCGAGCTCTGGCGACGCTCCCCCTCGATGTGTCTTACTTTAGACAGGGTAGATCCAGGTTCTTTAACACAGAACTCTATCAAACTTCTCCTTTCCAGGTTAACGGCAAATTGTTAGATCCAAGATTCGAAGGCGTTCCTGTGTATATCGAGATATTAGACAAGTATAATTACAAAATAAAATATTCATTTGATGATCTTCTTGTCGAAGATGTCCGAACCTTTGGAGAGACTCTGGAATCGCAATTTTTTAAAATATCTATTCAACATGATCCAAAATTCAGGATCGATAAGGATAAGGCCGTTTACTTTTTCAAATTCAATGATCGCAATAAACTGATCGGAGAATATACCAGCAGAGTTGAGGTTTTACCACTTATCCAAAACACAAAAACGGTACAGATCTTACTTAAAGATCAAAATAAACAGAAGGCGAATGATATCATCAACGCTATCACTCAGGAGTTTCTGCAACATGACAAAGAGAGAAAAGCAGAAAGTATATTCAATGTACTCGACTTTCTCAATCAGCAAATTGACACTTTTGGAAGTAAGTTTGTTGAATTTCAGGATACCGTAAAGTACTTCAGACTTGAAACAGGCTTTGTTGCTCCACAAAAACAGATCGATCTTATGGTCGATAAGCTGGAGGAGTTGGAAACAAAGAAGAATGAAACAGTTTTTGATCTGAACCTCACAAAGTGGCTTACCGATTATCTTGATTCAGAAAAGGATTTACGTTTCCTTTCTGTAGAAGAATTAAGCAGTAGTGTTGGAGGAGTATCTCATCATATCGAGAAAATCAACGAGTTAAAAAAAGAGAAAAAAAATCTCTTGCTCGATGTAACTCAAGATCACCCATCTGTTCGTCTTATAGATGAAGAGATCAACACTACCATGAATTATGTGAAACTGGAATTGGATAATACCGTCGACAGGAATGATTATAAACTCCAATTGATCAATGAAGAATATCAAACTTACTTAAAGGAGTTGATCCAATTACCGGATAAAGAGTCCAAGTTCTCACAATTGATGCAGGAAAGTAAAATGCAGGAGGACTTTTACCTTAACCTGATCGAGAAAAGATCTCAATATGAAATTGCAAAAGCAGGAATAGTATCGGATTATATTGTCTTGCAGGAAGCAACAGCTGCTATAAATCCAATATCGCCGAATACATTTATGATAAGAATTCTTGGAGTGTTATCAGGGCTATTACTTGGAGTGATTCTAATATTATTCAGGTATTTTCTTCATAATGAGATCGTTTCCATTGAAGATGTGAAACACCATACAAATGCGGCTATTCTTGGAGTTGTACCCAGATATAAGATCAATATGTCCCGATCTCAGATCGTCGTGACCCAGAATCCCAAATCTTTAATGTCAGAAGCTTTCAGGACGATCAGGGCAAACTTGCAGTTTATCCCTAGTAAATCTGATTCTAAGGTCGTTGCTGTCACTTCTACTATTTCCGGAGAAGGGAAAACGTTTATCGTTCTCAATCTTGCCGCTATTCACAGTATGATGGATAAGAAGGTCATCATTCTCGATTTTGACCTTAGAAAACCTCGAATAGACAGGATCTTTGAAGTGGAATCGCATAGAGGGTTGAGTACTATTCTGATCGGTAAGTCAAAAATTGAAGATTGCATCTACAATACAGGTATCAAAAATCTGGACTTTATTACTTCAGGTCCGGTACCTCCGAATCCTTCAGAATTGATCATGCTGCCTAAAACACAAGAGATCATTGAAGACCTGAAGAAAGATTATGATTATATTTTAATAGATACACCTCCAATTGGACTGGTAACCGATGGGCTTGAACTTATCAAAATGGCAGACTTTCCAATTTATGCAGTCAGGGCCGATTACTCGAAAAAGAATTTTATCGACAACGTGAATAAGATAGTAAGAGAAAATAAAATTGAAAACCTTTCTTTAGTTATGAATGATTTTGGACGTGGCGCTTCGGCTAAAGCATATTCTTATGGATATGGAAGTGGTTATGGTTATGGTTACGGTCATGGATATGGTTATGGCGTTGCATCATATGGTGGATATTATACCGAGGACTCTAATACAAATTTGTCCTGGTGGAAAAAAATGAAAAGTAGATTTTAATGCTGATTATGGATACAATGATTATTTATTTTGTGCTGTTGATTCTTGCGGCGAGTAGTTCTCTCATCATTAATTGGTTGTTTCTGAAATTATCCGATCACTGGAAGGTCGAACTTAGTTCAGAAAATGGCTCAGAACCGAGATGGGCAGACAGAAAACCAACCATTGGAGGGCTTTCATTTTTTATTTTGTTTCTGATCGCTGCCGCTTTGATAGGATTTTTACCTTACTCAGAGGGATTTGCTTATAATAAACAGGTTCTTGGTATCATAGTCGCCTGTTGTCTTGGATTTATCATTGGTCTTGCAGATGATGCTTACAATACCAATCCACTACACAAGTTTATCGGTCAGCTTTTTTGTGCTTATATATTGATCGCTTCTGGACTGTATATTGAACTTACCGGTCATGTAGCTGTCGACTTCATTTTTACATCTTTCTGGGTAATCGGTCTAATGAATTCAATTAACATGCTCGATAATATGGACGGAATTACCGGAACCATTTCAGCTTCTATAATCACCGGTGCATTGGTTCTGTTGTTTATTTCCGGTGACCTTCATAACGTATTTATCCTTTTATTGATCGGTGTTTTAGGATCTCTTATCGGGTTTCTCTTCTTTAACTGGAATCCTTCAAAGATCTATATGGGTGATACGGGTTCACAATTCTTAGGGATCTTTCTCGCTGCCATCAGTATTTTGTTCTTTTGGAATGGGAACACAGCCGGTGAAGGGATACGATTAAACAAATTTGTTTACCCAATATTACTATTCATCATTCCATTGATCGATACAACTACAGTTGTTATCAGGCGATTGATCAGAGGGCAATCTCCATTTGTGGGTGGAAAAGATCACATCACTCATCATCTCGCATATCTGGGTTTATCAGATCGCATGGTTAGTATTGTACTTTTGCTTATATCACTAGGATCAATTCCTTTAGTAGTTCTTATCCATAGTGGTTTTTTCAATTCGGAAGCCAAAGTAGTCTTCTTTGGGTTTGCATATTTCTTTGCAGCTTTCCTGATCTTTCAATACTTGTACAATATCGCCAAGAAAAGAAAACTGTCCTGAAACTTTAGACATTTCGGGAACTCATATCTCTCTTATTAATTGCTACCTTCGCTTTCAAAGTCGGTGCATATGCAAATTCTTCTGGTATTCATCGGCGGTGGAATTGGCAGTATCTGCAGATTTCTTCTTTCGAAAGCAGATTACCCATTTATAAGCCAATTTCCTGCCGGGACACTCTTTTCAAATTTGATAAGTTGTTTCTTACTAGGTTTACTCTACCATGCATTTGCAGTGGAAGGTGACAATAGTCATTGGAAGTTATTGTTAGCTGTCGGATTTTGTGGCGGCTTTTCAACATTTTCCACATTCTCGATGGAAATATTTGAAAAGATTAATAGTGGTTCAATGTTGGAAGCATTGGCATATGTGCTTATCAGCGTAATTTTAGGTGTAATAGCAATATATTTAGGCGTCCAATTAATGCGCTTGTTATAAAAAACTCTATATCATGGAATTGAATGAAAATATTGTCGAAAAGGTAAAAAAACTGGAAGATAAATTCGCTGCTATGGGGCAGGATTTAAATTCATATCTCGATGGACTTCTTTACGCGGACTATCTTGGATATTGGGATTATGTCGATACCGATGTACTTCTCGATCTTCAAAAACCCAGAACGTCCTTTCCGGATGAAATGATCTTTATTCTGTATCACCAGATCACTGAATTATATTTTAAACTCACACTTCATGCAATAGATCAAATACATCAAGCAGAAGATTTAACACCTGAGATCTTCCAAACACAGATCAAAAGGATCGACAGTTATTTCAGAAACCTGGTATGGTCTTTTGAGATCATGATCGATGGTATGGATATGGAGCAATTCCGTAAATTCCGAATGTCTCTTCTTCCAGCAAGTGGCTTTCAATCTGCACAGTACAGATTTATAGAGCTGGCGTGTACTGATCTGAACAACTTGCTCGCTAAAGAAACCAGAAAGGAACTTGAAAATGAAGACTCGGTAGATGTGCTTATGGATAACTTATATTGGAAAAAAGGAGCCACTGAACTTGCTACCGGAAAGAAAACATTAACATTAAAGCGTTTTGAGAAAAAGTATGCTGATGATTTTAAGAGACGAGCAATTGAAAATAAAAATCAAAATTTAAACTCGATCGTAAGGCATTTAGCAGCAAAGCATGATTTGAGTGATGAGCTTATAGAAGATCTCAGAAAACTGGATTTAAATGCTAATGTATATTGGCCATTAATGCATGTAAAGGCAGCTGCATCTTACCTTCAGAGAAAACCGGATGTTATTGCTGCGACCGGTGGTACAAATTGGCAGGATTATCTTCCTCCAAGCCATCAATTCATCTCTTTCTTTCCTCAGCTTTTCAGCGAAGAAGAGTTAAGTAACTGGGGTCGGAATGTTGATTATAAAAAGTTGATCGCAACTTAGATAAGTTGTTTTACCTGGATCCCACGTAAGCAACACATTTTAACTCGATAGCGATCGGAGTGGGAAGGCTCTTAACCTCAACGGTGGTTCTGCAGGGTTGAGCATCTTTAAAATACTCAGCATAAACACGATTGTAAGTATGAAAATCGCGCTTCATATCTGTTAGAAATGTTGTCACATCCACCAAATCATTAAATGTAGCTCCGGAGTTCTCTAAAACTGTTTTAATATTTTGAAACACGGAATGACATTGGGCTTCAAAATCAAATTTTATCATGTTTCCGTTTTTGTCGAGTTCCAGGCCGGGAATTTCATCGCTGCCAGCCTTCCGCGGCCCGATCCCGGAAAGAAATAAAAAGTCACCAACAGTTTTTGAGTGCGGGTATGAGCCAACAGGCTTAGGAGCTTTATCCGTGATCATAGTATAATTTTAATTTTTTCATTTATAACGAATACACACATTCTTGGCTTCCGTGAAAAATCGCAATGCTTCAAAACCACCTTCTCTGCCAACGCCTGAGTTCTTCATTCCTCCAAATGGAGTCCGCAAATCCCGAAGCAACCAGCAGTTTATCCAAACTATTCCTGCCTGGAGATGTTCTGCCATGTAATGTGCTTTATTGAGATCCTGCGTCCAAACAGTGGATGAAAGCCCGTATTCAGTGGAATTTGCATATTCAATAGCGTCTTCCTTGTCATCAAATGGCATAAGCGTAACAACCGGACCGAATATTTCTTCAGTATTCGTTCTGCAGGTATGATCCAATCCTTCTATGACTGTTGGAGCTATAAAATATCCATTGGAACACCTTCCATCGAGTTTTACCTGATGTCCACCGGCTAACACTGTTCCACCTTCATTTTTAGCAAGCTCGATATAACTGAGTACTTTCTCCATGTGCGCACTGGAAACAACCGCACCTATCTGTACCTTTTCATTTGGATCACCTACTTGCAATGCATTTACCTTTTTAATGAATGCTTCTTTGAATTTGTCGTAGATCGAACGCTCGATCAGAATTCTGGAGCCACAAAGACAAATCTGTCCCTGATTGGCAAATGATGATCGAACGCTGGTTGAGAGCGCATCTTCAAAATCACAATCTGCAAAAATGATATTAGGGTTTTTCCCTCCAAGTTCAAGAGATAGCTTTTTAAACATTGGAGCAGCTATGGAAGCAATATTTTTTCCTGTTGCTGTGCCACCGGTAAATGAAATAGCCTTGATCCCGGGATGAGAAACGATAGCAGACCCTGCCTTGTTTCCCAAGCCGTGGACGATATTCAGCACGCCATTAGGCAAACCTGCTTCCTCACATATTCTCGATAATAGATAAGAGGTCATCGGGGTTACTTCTGTGGGTTTTGCTACAACACAATTTCCCGCAGCGAGCGCAGGTGCTATCTTCCAACTAAACAAATAAAGTGGAAGGTTCCATGGTGCAATACATCCTACAACACCTATTGGTCTCCTAAGGGTATAGTTAATACCGCTATTTTCCATGAAATGTGATTCGGAAGCAAATTGAGTTATGGCATGCGCAAAGAACCTGAAATTGTGTGAAGCTCTGGGGATATCGATGGATCTTGCAAGCATAACTGGCTTGCCATTGTCTTTAGATTCAGCCTGAGCCAGATCTTCAAGTTTTTCATCGATGAGATTTGAAATTTTTGTGAGTATCCTGCAGCGTTCTTCTATTCCACAATTTGACCAGGCAGGGAAAGCTTTCTGCGCAGCCACATATGCCTTTTCTATGTCCTGTGCACTTGAATCAGGTATTAGACTGTAGACATCGCCGGTAGCAGGTTCTATATTATTTATGAAGTTGCCATTTTCAGCTTCACAAAATTTACCATTAATATAGTTGAGGATCTTTTCCATAATTATAAACTGGAGGTGCGTCCTCCGTCTACCGGTAGGTTGATGCCACTTATATATGATGCCAGATCACTGGCTAAAAAAGCTGCTGCATATGCAGTTTCTTCTGGTTTAGCAAATCGTCTAAGAGGAACACTTAATATCATCTTGTTACTAACGTCAGCTTCTGTTTCTCCACTTTTTGCAGATTTGTTCTCAATGATCGAACTCAGCCGGTCGGTTTCTGTAAACCCAGGAAGGATATTGTTAACCGTTATTCCATAAGGCCCCAGTTCTCCCGCTAATGTCTTGGCCCAATTTGCAACTGCACCCCTGATAGTATTCGAAACTCCTAAGCCAGGAATTGGTTGTTTTACTGAAGTTGAAATAATATTAATTATTCGACCAAATTTTGATTCGCGCATCCCTGGTACGACTGCCTCGGTAATAACATGATTTGCGATAAGATGCCTTCGGAAAGCAGTATAGATCTCGTCTTCGGCAGCATCTATCAAAGGTCCGCCCGGAGGACCTCCCGTGTTATTTACTAGAATATGATATGTCTTTTTTTCGAGTGATTTTAATCTGGATCGAAGCTCATCTGTTTTGTCAAAATCCATCGTCATGTACGAATGACTTTGATTTTCACCCGTATGCATTCCAACTAAATTTTCTTCGAGAAGTTGTTTATCTCTTGCGATCATAGTTACAGAACATCCTAAGCGAGCAAATTCAAAGGCGATCGCTTTTCCGATTCCTTTGCTGCTGCCACATACAATTGCATTCTTCCCACTTAGATCTAACTTCATTTCATTTGATTTTCATATACATTTGCTAAAATAAATAAATCCCATACTCCACAGATTGAATTTAAGATCTTTCATTAAAACCCTTGGTCCGGGAATTCTGTTTGCATCGACGGCAATCGGTGTTTCACATCTCGTGCAATCGACACGAGCAGGTGCAAATTTTGGTTTTGCGCTGCTGTGGGCCATCGTCATCGCGAATTTACTCAAGTACCCTTTTTTTGAGTATGGATCTCGATATGCAAATGTAAAAGGTAAAAGTATAATCGACGGATACCTGAGCATAGGCAAATGGATGCTTATACTGTATTTCTGTATCACTCTTGGGTCAATGTTTTTCGTTACTGCTGCAGTGGGCTTTGTAACTGCAGGTTTCATGGAGAATTTATTCGGCCTTGATCGCTTTTTTGATTTCAATCTGGCAACAACTTCGATCCTTTTCTCATTATGCTTTATTGTCTTGGTGATAGGAAAGTATAATACTCTGGATCTACTTATAAAAGTGATTGGAGGGTTGCTCCTTTTCTCAACTGTCATCGCCTTCTTTTTAACTTTAGCACATGGACCTATAGAAAAGGTTGACAGTTTTACCAGTGAAGGTATCTGGACAACTGCCGGTTTTGCTTTTTTGATTGCACTGATGGGATGGATGCCTACCGCGGTCGATCTTTCTGCATGGAATAGCCTTTGGACCATTGAAAGAATCAAACAATCAGGGTATAAGCCAAGTCTGAAAGAAACGCTCTTCGAGTTTAATTTAGCCTACGCGATATCGGCCGCACTTTCTATTTGTTTTCTCACATTAGGAGCATTTTTGATCTTCGGATCCGCTACATCTATGCCAGAAGGGAGTGCGAGTTTTGCGAACAAAGTGATTGAACTCTACACACATACCATAGGGAACTGGTCATATTTTATAATCGCCATAGCGGCATTTTCGATTATGCTGGGAACTTCAATTGGAGTCTTTGATGGCTATTCAAGAGCGTTAGAGAGAACTTCGCAGTTGTTGTTTTTCGGTGGCAAGTCAGAGAACAAACGCATAAAGGATCGAAGACTCTACATTATCTCACTTCTTGTTATCGTTGCCGGATCCTATTGGATCATTTCTTATTTCGCTGATAAGCCTAAAGGCTTTAAATCGTTAGTTGATATCGCAACTACTATTTCCTTTCTTATCTCTCCGATCATTGCCTTTGTTAACTTTCGTTTAGTCATGAATAAGGATTTCGAAAAAGAAGCCAGACCCGGAAAAAGAATGATAATACTCAGTTGGATAGGGATCATATTCCTTACAATCTTTTCTTTGATCTACCTGATTTTTTTATTGAATAAATTTGTTTAACAGCTTTTTTTCTCTATTGATTTCTGCAATAAGCTTTACGGCAATTTGAAAATCTCCCGATAAGCACGTAATTTCAGACCGAACTAAATCTCAATAAAATGGCTGTTCAGAGACCCTTTAATTTGCAAAAATGGATTGATGATAACAGAGATTTGCTAAAACCTCCTGTAGGGAATAAAAATGTCTACCCATATGGCGAAGATTATATAGTCATGATCGTAGGTGGGCCAAATGCTAGAAAAGACTATCATTACAATGAAACCGAAGAACTTTTTTACCAGTTGGAAGGAAACATTATAGTGAAAATTCAAGAGGATGGCAAAGCAGTCGATATGAATCTCGGACCTGGCGATATCTTTTTGTTGCCTCCTAAGGTTCCACACTCGCCAATTCGTTCTGAAGGTTCTATCGGGCTTGTTGTTGAAAGAGTAAGGCTTGAAGAGCATACAGATGGACTGATGTGGTTCTGTGATAACTGTAACAATAGATTGCACGATACCTATTTCCATTTGAATAATATTGAAGAAGACTTTCTCCCAAGGTTTAGAGAGTTCTATGCTTCTAAAGAAATGAGGACTTGCGATAATTGCGGTCATGTCATGGACACTGATCCAAGATTTATCGAGAGAGTTAGTTGTTGATGAAAACCCCATTTAAGTGTGCCTTAAGATAGATATCCATACCCATATAATGCCTGAAAAATTTCCTAGATGGTCGAAGAAGTTCGGCTATGGAGGATTTATATATCTCGAGCACCATAAATTAGGGTGTGCAAAAATGATGAAGGACGATGAGTTCTTCAGAGAGATTCTCTCAAATTGCTGGGATCCCGAAGTTAGAATGTCTGATTGTGACATGTTTAATGTTGATATTCAGGTGCTTTCCACCATTCCGGTTTTATTTAATTATTGGGCTAAACCCAAAGACTGTCTTGAGATCTCACGTTTCCTGAACGATCATATTTCAGAAGTCGTAGAAAGATATCCGAAACGCTTTATTGGTCTTGGAACTATTCCGATGCAAGACACTGATCTTGCTATCCAGGAAATGGAAAGGTGTGTGAAGAAATTAGGGCTTCCGGGTATTGAAATAGGATCTAATATCAATGATATGAATCTTAACGAGCCCCAGTTCTTTCCGATCTTTGAAGCGGCTCAGGAACTAGGTGCTTCTATTTTTATTCATCCCTGGAATATGATGGGTAAAGCTCTGATGGAGAAATACTGGCTTCCCTGGCTAGTTGGAATGCCGGCTGAAACTTCGAGAGCTATCTGTTCCTTGATCTTTGGAGGAGTATTCGAAAGACTCCCGGATCTAAAAGTGGCTTTTGCTCATGGTGGAGGTTCATTTCCCGCTACTTTTGGAAGAGTCGAACACGGTTTTAATGTGCGACCTGACCTTTGCGCTATCGACAATAATGTAGGACCCAGAAAGTATATTAAACAGTTCTATTACGATGCATTGGTTCACGATGAAAAAGCATTAGAGTATCTGGTGAATTTTGCCGGAGCAGACAGGGTGGCGTTAGGTACCGATTATCCGTTCCCTCTAGGAGATTTGGAACCCGGTAAGCTTATTGAATCTTCAGGGTTTGACACAACTACCAAAGAGAAATTATTAGGTGGCACTGCTCTTGATTGGTTAGGAATTCCTAAAGAACAATTTGTCTAGATTTCTTAATTTGTTTTGAGCTTAGTTCCTCATGTTTCCTGCGTATGAAAATGTAAATTTGTCATGAAAACAATTGAGACGAAGATGAAATTTGAAAACAACCAGAAATATGCTCAGGAGGCAGATGCTCAAGATCCGCTGAAGTCTTTTAGGTCAAAGTTTCACATCCCTCAGCATAAGGGTAAAGACTGTATATACTTCACAGGGAACTCGCTCGGACTTTTGCCAAAAAATACTGAAAAAGCAGTGTTGCAAGAACTGGAAGATTGGCGAAAAATGGGTGTGGAAGGTCATATGAACGCTAAGAATCCATGGTTCTATTATCACAATTTTGTTTCTGATTCACTTGCGAAAATTGTAGGTGCTAAACCAACAGAAGTGGTTGCGATGAACTCCCTAACCGTAAATCTGAATCTGATGATGGTGTCCTTCTATCAACCCAATGGGAATAGAAAAAGGATTTTGGTCGAGAATAATCCATTTCCTTCTGATTATTATGCCATCGAACAGCAAATTAAGTTTCATGGACACGATCCTGAAGAATGCATAATTGAGCTAAAGCCCGGGAGCGATGAACATAGCTTATCTACGACATCTATCATTAAATCGATCGAAAAATATGGTGATGAGATTGCACTTGTTTTGATAGGAGGAGTGAACTTCTATACTGGTCAGTTCTTTGACTTGGAAAAAATAACGACAGCAGCGCATGATGCAGGAGCTTTTGTTGGTTTCGACCTTGCGCATGCCATAGGTAATGTGCCTCTGGCACTAAATAACTGGGGTGTTGATTTCGCAGTCTGGTGTACATATAAATATTTGAACAGCGGCCCTGGATCCGTTGGCGGTGCATTTGTGCATGAAAGGCATGGTAACAATCCGGAGTTACCCAGAATGTCAGGCTGGTGGGGCAATGATGAAGAGAGTAGATTCGAATTTCCAAAGAACTTCGAACCGCAAACTGGTGCAGCAGGATGGCAGATGAGCAATGCTCCGGTGCTATCTCTGGCAGCTCACAAAGCAGCTTTGGAGATATTTGATGAAGCAGGTATGCAAGCCCTTAGAGAAAAGAGTATACAACTTACGGCTTATATGGAATTTATTTTGAAAGATATTTGGAAACGAAGTGGCGTAAGCTTTACAGTGATCACTCCAAAATCTCCCGAGGAAAGGGGCTGTCAGTTATCGATATTAACCGGACCTGATGGAAAGAAAATATTTGAAAAATTAACAGCTGAAGGAGTTGTAGCTGACTGGAGAAATCCGAATGTCATCAGAGTCGCTCCTGTGCCACTCTACAACACTTTTGAAGATATTTATAATTTCGGGCGGATCATTGAATCTGCTAGTAATTAATTTAGAATGACAGATAAGAAAATCGCAATAGTTGGCGCCGGTCTTGTTGGATCACTGCTTTCCGTCTATCTCGCAAAGAGAGGTTATAAAGTAGATGTGTATGAGAGGAGGCCTGATATGAGAAAAATAAAAATGTCTGCCGGTAGGTCTATAAATCTTGCATTAAGTACACGAGGATGGTCTGCACTTGAAAAAGTTGGTCTGAAAGATGAGGTGATGGAGATAGCTATACCTATGAAAGGAAGAATGCTTCATCAAACAGATGGGCATGTCGACTTCCAACCCTATGGCAAAGTTGGTGAGGCGATCTATTCAGTTTCGCGGGGCGAGCTCAATAAATGCTTGATGAACGCTACGGAACCACATAAACTTGTCGATTATTACTTTAACCAAAAGTGTATTAAACTGGATATAAAGAATTCCTCCGTGTTATTCCAGAATACTGAAAACGGAGAAATGAATAGTATCAAACACGATATCATTTTTGGTGCAGACGGAGCTTTCTCTCGGATCAGATATGGATTGCAAAAACGACCCAGATTCAACTACTCTCAAATGTATCTGGAACATGGCTATAAGGAATTGACAATTCCGGCAAACAATGATGGCAGTCATAAGATAGAGAAAAATGCTTTGCACATATGGCCTAGAAAAAGTTTTATGCTAATTGCATTGCCTAATCTCGATGGAAGTTTTACTTGTACACTCTTCGCTCCATTTGAAGGTGAAAATAGTTTTGAAAGTATTACCGACGAGAAAAGCCTGATGGATTTCTTCTATAGAAATTTTGAAGACGCAATCCCACTCATGCCTGATCTTAAAAAAGACTATTTTGAAAATCCAACTTCTTCCCTAGTCACAGTTAGATGCAGCCCATGGATTCATAACAATATTGCCCTGATCGGGGATGCTTCTCACGCAATTGTTCCATTCTATGGCCAGGGTATGAATAGCGGATTTGAGGATTGCCGGGTTCTTAACGAATTGATCGATGAACACAAATTTAACTGGGATAAGATTTTAGCTGAGTTCAATAAGCTAAGAGTCCCTGATGCCAATGCAATTGCAGATCTTGCATTAACTAATTTTATTGAAATGAGAGACTGGGTCGCCGATCCTGGTTTCCTGCTTAGAAAAAAGATCGAAAAACAAATCGCTGCAGAGTTCCCATCTTTCTTGCCTACATACTCGATGGTTACTTTTAGCAACATAAGATATTCTGAAGCGCTCGAGCACAGTCATCAACAAAACCTGCTCTTCGAAAAGATCATGAAACTGAAAAATGTACAGGATGGTTTAGATGATCCTGAGGTTAGGGAAACCGTTGAAGAATGGCTCACAATTCAGTCGGCTTAATTATACACAGGATGTATATATTTGTATCGCTCGAGTTAAATCCACTTTTATAACTTAACTCAAAATTTATGAGTTGAAAAAATGGATCTATCCTGATTTCCCCAGAGACACTTCAATAAGCCTTCAGCAAAGATTGAAAATTCACCCTGTTCTATGTGACTTGCTCGTTCAGCGAGGTATTGAGAGCTATGATGAGGCTTATAAGTTCTTCAGACCTACGCTAACTGACCTCCATGACCCCTTTCTGATGAAAGGTATGTCTTTAGCAGTAGAAAGAATTGTTGAGGCCAAAGAGAAAAACGAGAAAATTCTACTATTCGGCGATTATGATGTCGATGGTACAACAGCTGTCGCAGTGGTATACAAATTCCTGAAACCATATTTCCCAGATCTTCTGTACTATATTCCTAACCGATACACGGAAGGATATGGTTTATCTAAAGAAGGAATTGACTTTGCAAAAGAGATGGACTGTGCTCTGGTGATAGCTTTAGATTGTGGTATCAAGGCCATTGAAAAATGTAAATACGCCAAAGAAGCTGAAATTGATGTCATCATTTGCGATCATCACCTTCCTGCCGAAATACTACCCGATGCGTTCGTCATTTTAAATCCAAAACAGACAGATTGTAACTATCCATTCAAAGAGCTCAGCGGTTGTGGAATTGGATTTAAATTAATGCAGGCATTGAGCGAGAAGGTTCTTTGGAATAGTGTCGAACTTTCCTCGCTGTTAGACTTACTGGTCGTTAGCATCGCGTCCGACATAGTTCCTATTGTAGGTGAAAACCGAATTTTAGCCTATCACGGACTGAAGGTGCTCAATGAAACACCCTCAGTGGGGATGAGCATGATCATGAAAGAAGCCGGGATCAAATCGATAAGATCTATTTCCGATATAGTATTTGTGATTGGGCCGCGAATCAACGCCGTTGGAAGAATGGATGATGCAAACCTCGCTGTGAAGCTACTCGTTGCAGAGAATGACAGTGAATGCAAGCTGGAAGCTCAATGGATGAATACTAAAAATGAAGAAAGAAAAATTCTGGATCGCTCAATTACAAAAGAAGCTCTTCAACAAGTCAAAGAAAACAAGAACTTTTATAAAGAAAAAGCAACGATCGTGTTTAATGACGAATGGCACAAGGGGGTCGTAGGAATTGTCGCTTCCAGACTTATAGAACATCATTATAAACCTACGATCGTTTTAACATTATCAAAAGGTTTAATTACCGGTTCAGCCAGATCTATCAAGGGGTTCAATATTACAAACGCTCTAGTCCAATGTGATGAATGGCTCACCGCATATGGTGGACATGAATTTGCTGCAGGGCTTTCTCTCAAACCTGAAAACCTACAAAATTTTAAACAGGCTTTTCTTACTATATGCAACAACGAGATCCATGATGATATGCTCATCCCAAGACTTAAAATTGATGCTGAGCTTGATTTTAGAACGATCGATCATCGGTTTTATAATATTTTAAATCAATTCGCACCCTTCGGACCTTCAAATAGAAGGCCTGTCTTTGTATCTTGTAACGTTAATGCTGCCTCGGGTAGCAGAGTAGTTAAGGAGGATCATTTAAAGCTAACCTTAAAACAGAATAACGAGTGGAAAAAAGGAATTGCTTTTAATATGGCTTCCTATTATTCAGACGTTATCAGAAAGCGTTTCGATATTTGCTATTCACTTGAGGAAAACAACTGGAATGGGCAGTCAAATATTGAACTTAATTTGAAAGATATCAAGATATGAAGCTGAGGGCAGAAAATTTGCTAAAGAAGTACAAGAGCAGAGCAGTCGTAAATGATGTGTCACTCGAAGTGAATCAAGGCGAGATCGTTGGTTTGCTTGGACCGAACGGTGCCGGTAAAACTACTTGCTTTTACATGATCGTAGGATTGGTGAAAGCAGATCGCGGAAAGATATTCCTCGATTCCGCGGATATTACAAGCATGCCAATGTATAAAAGAGCAAAACATGGTATCGGTTATCTGCCTCAGGAAGCATCGGTTTTCAGAAAATTGTCGATTGAGGATAACATCAAAGCCGTGCTTCAAATGACGAAACTCAGCAAACAAGAACAGTCAGTAAAGCTTGAAACTTTAATTGATGAATTTGGTCTTGGACATGTGAGAAAAAGTCTGGGTGATGTCCTATCTGGTGGGGAACGCAGGAGAACAGAAATTGCTCGGGCTTTGGCTGTTGACCCAAAATTTATACTGCTGGATGAGCCATTTGCCGGAATTGATCCGATTGCAGTTGAGGATATTCAAAAGATCGTATCTAACTTGAAATCCAGGAATATCGGTGTTTTGATAACAGATCACAATGTTCAGGAAACACTGTCGATCACAGATCGAGCATACCTTCTTTTCGAAGGTCAGATACTTAAAGCAGGAACTGCAGAAGAGCTTGCAATGGATCCTACCGTTCGAAAAGTTTACCTCGGGGAACAATTTGAGTTAAGGAAGAAAGTTTTTTAACTTGAAGTATGCTTCACCAAATCCTTGAACCATATCTTAAGACTCGTTTAAGAGATATCTCTCATTTTCTCCGCCATCCTCACGAAGTGCAGCATAATGTAGCAATGGAAATTTTGCAAAAAGCTAAACTTTGCAAATGGGCCATTGAGAATAAATTAGACAAGATCGATGGTTTGAGTGAGTTTAGATCGGAAGTTCCGCTTCAAAAATATGATGATGTTAAACCTTATGTCGATCGAATGCTGAGAGGTGAAAACGATGTCCTCTGGCCGGGAGAAGTAAAGTGGTTTGCTAAATCTTCCGGGACAACTTCAAGTAAAAGTAAGTTTATTCCTGTTACAAAAGAGGCTTTAAAACATTGCCATTACAAAGCTAGCCGGGATCTAATGGCTATGTACGTCAGATCCAATCCTGAAAGTCAAATCTTCAACGGGAAAGGACTACTTATGGGCGGAAGCCATTCTGTAAATCAAGTGAACCAACGTGTATTATTTGGAGATCTTTCTGCTGTCCTTATGCAGAACCTGCCGATTCTTGCAAAAATTTTTCAAACACCCGAGCTTGAAATTTCATTGATGGATGATTGGGAAGAAAAAATTGAAAGAATGGCACAAGCTACTGTAAATCAGAATGTCACAAACATTTCAGGTGTGCCAAGTTGGACGCTTGTACTCATAAATAAACTATTTGAGATTACAGGTAAAAATAACCTTGCAGATATCTGGCCAAAACTAGAGCTTTATATTCATGGAGGTGTAAGCTTCACTCCATATCGGAATGAGTTTAACAAACTTATCATGTCCGATAATATGCACTACCGTGAAACCTATAACGCCTCAGAAGGCTTTTTTGCTTTTCAGGATAAAGAAGGTGTGGATGATATGTTACTGGTTTTAGATTATGGCATTTTTTATGAATTCATCGATTCCGATCATTGGGATGAAGATAATCCGAAGACGTTATGGCTCGATCAGGTTGAAACCGGGAAAAACTATGAACTTGTAATTACAACGAATTCCGGACTTTACCGCTACAGGATCGGAGACACGATCCGTTTTACATCGATTAAACCCTTCAGAATCCAAATCACTGGTCGTACTAAGCATTTCATTAATGTATTTGGTGAAGAGGTAATGGTTGATAATACCGATAGAGCTTTGGCAGTCACTTGTCAGAAACACGATGCTTCTGTTAAAGAATATTCAGTTGGTCCTGTCTTTTTAACTACTAATGATAAAGGTGGACACGAATGGGTCATTGAGTTTGAGAAGTCACCAATCAACCTTACTGAGTTTGAAAAGGACCTTGACTTAAACCTTCAGGCAGTAAATAGTGATTATGAGGCTAAAAGAGTTAAGAACTTAGCTTTAAATGGTTTGGTCATCAGGCCAGTATCTAAAGGAACGTTCTATCGATGGCTGAAATATAAGGGTAAGCTCGGAGGTCAGCATAAGGTACCACGATTATCCAATCAGCGCAGCTATATTGAAGAGATACTCAAATTTGATTTTTAAAGAAATATAGTTCATATTACATATAATATAACTGTGTAAGTTGAACTATGAGATTGTTGAAGAAATGGACCAGTTTTACTAAGTCAGACATTTCTGCATATGTGGATTTGCTTCCCCTTCCGGCATTTACTGTTGCGAATGGAAAGATTAAATCTGTAAACAATGAAGGACTAAAGCTTTTTGGTGCACAGCATGTCAGACAACTTTCAGGCTTAAAGTTTCTCGAGTTTTTCTCAATAGATTCAATGCAATTGGTTCAAAGCTCACTTTTGAATCCACTGAAATTGAACATCCAAAGTCCTGAATGCATAGCTACACTTTCCAATCTTAATGGAGAGAGCATCAAAGTAGAAATGCGATCCAGCAACATCCACTTTAACGGAAATAATGGTTTTCTGATCATTGCACAAAATAAGACCAGGCACTATCATTTAGAGCAGGAGTTAGTGGAAAAGAACCACCTCATTGAGAAAATAGCTCAGACGATACCAGATATAATATACGTAACAGATATCCAGACTAATGAGTCCATTTTCGAAAATAATAGTCTTCTCAAGTTTTTAGGTTTTGATAACTCCGTGGTGACATCTAACAAGTGGACGTTTCTATTTTCAAGAGTCCATCCTGAAGACGTTCCGAAGATCAGGGAATCAGCTCAAAAATTACAACGATCAACAAATGATACTCAATTTGTCGAAACAGAGTATCGGATTCTTGACGCTAAAGATCAGTGGAAGTGGATATATAGCAGAAGTCGTGTATTTAAAAGAGATGAGAGCGGGAAACCTCTTCAGCATTTTGGTATTGCTCATGATATCACTGCCTTGAAAAATACTCAGGAAAGTCTGGATGAAAAAGTTCATGAACTAAGAGGAAAAAACAAAGAACTTGAACGGTATATAACTTCAAATCGGGAATTGGAGAAGTATGCCTACATCGCTTCGCATGATTTGAAAGAACCACTGAGAACCATTGTTGGATTTTCACAACTGCTCGACAAGAAGTTTCATGATACAATTGATCCGGAAGCCAAAGAATACATTGATCATATTATAGAAGGAACAAAAAGGATGGAAACGCTTGTAAAAGGCTTATTAGCATATTCAAGAGTTGACTCCAACGGATTGCCTTTTGAACCAGCTGACCTAAATGAAATTATGGACCATATCGTTCGGGATCTTACTAACTCGATCAATGAAAACTCTGTTCAGATCAATATTCAGGAAATGCCCAGGATTACCTGCGATAAATTGCAGATAAGGCAGTTGTTTCAAAACCTGTTGAGCAACTCCATTAAGTTCAAAAGTGCAGATCCTCTAACAATCGATGTTGGGTGGACCAGGGAAGATGACGGTATTCTTTTCTTTATTAAGGACAATGGAATTGGGTTTGACATGGTCTACCATGATAAAGTCTTTGAAATATTCAACAGGCTCCACTCTAAAGATAAATACCCGGGAGCCGGTATTGGTCTTTCGATTTGCAAACGAATTATCGAACGCCATAATGGATCGATCTGGCTTGAAACCAAAATCGATCACGGCACCACATTCTATTTCAAGATCCCCCACTGATTTCTTAACAGCATTTGATTGTTGTCTATTCTTTCAGAACCTTTCATAAAAGATACATATTCAGTGTATTATATGATGTAAATCTATTTCTTGTTTCTATCAGACACAGAATATCAATATGATATTCACATATCCTTTTTATTGTGATTTCCACTACAACAGTATTATTGTCTGTATAATATTTTAGAATGCTTGATCCATCAATACCACTGCAGAATGCAAATACTAAAATTGTGGTAAGATGCACGCCATTTAATGTAACATTCTGCACAATTATTCTGTATTAATTATTGCAACATATTGACTATCAAGTATGTAAAAGTAAAATATTTGTAAAGAATAAATGTGTAATAGATTATAAGAAATAAAGTTAGATTCTCAAACTCATATGCAAACTCAACAATTAACTGCAGTATTAACTACATTGTTTTTATTGTGGTCTGTTTCATTATTCGCAGAAGGAACAAAAGAAACAACGCCTACTTCTACTGACGTTGCAGATCTTAATTTCTGGCGGGGTAACACTCAAACGAATGGTGTTTACGACGGAGATTCCCTCGGTCGTATCAATATTTATATAGAAGACCCGAGTAAGGAAGTCATCTATGTTGGTTTCAATGAAGCGTACACCGGTAATATATTTTTTAGAATAAAGTCACCATCAGGAACAATTCTTGGTGGGAGTGCAACTATGATACCTGCGGCGGGAGCCGGATTCATTGCAACGCATGCCGAAGCAATTGCTGGACCCAGCCAGGTTGTTGGTGCTGCCGGATATTTAGGATTGAAATTTTCCCCTACAGAAACCGGGGTACACTATATTGAATTCAATGCGGATAATGCAAGTACTCAAACAACGACAGCCTTTGACATTCAATGGTATGATATGACAGTTGTTGACAGTACTACCAGTACTATTATTCCAGGTCGTTTGTACTCTTCTCATTGGGCTTTTAACTGTCAATCATTTGCTAATCCTTTCAGAGGCGCATTCTATACGTACACCCCGGATAGTGTTGTAACAGAATTAGATCTAAATTCTTTTCGGCCATTTATCTTTACGATTTATTGTAACGGGTTCGGATCTACGAATACAGGAAACTACGTGGTAGACAGGAGATCAAAAAATGCTACAAGCAATACTTTACCTCAATATCCTTTGTTTCTCAATGATCCTGATTCCACTATTTGGCCTACAGCTACTCTTACCGGCGAAATTGATACTTCAGTTACTCCAACTATCGAAGGTTGTCCCGGGAATTATTGCATCAATGTCAGATTTAAGAAGGGTGGATTCTCAGAATTTTATCTCGACTTAAACGGCGTTACTGGGTTTCAAAGTGGAACCGAAGATGTTTTCATTACCGAGACAGTTCCGGGTGGCGATAATTGCATTTTCTGGGATGGTCTGGATGGTCTTGGTGCACCGGTTAGTGATGGTGTTGATATTTCTGTTACAGCGATCATTCAATCGGGTTTGAATCATTTTCCAACATACGATTCAGAATTTAATGATAATGGTGGAACAGGTGTTAATGATGGGTTTATTGTAAACTTGATCAGACCAACTGCTGCCCAACCTCGGCTCTATTACGACGATTCCGAAATTCCCGATGCTCCGGGAAATGGAAATGCTAAAGTCAACTTAACAGGATGTCTTCCCCCATGCCATGATTGGACAAATACGAACTATGGTGACCAAAACATCATCAATACATGGTGGTTTGGCTTTACTGATTCCACAAACTTTATTGCAGAAAAAATTGCTCCTCCCTGCGGATGTAATCTCGATGCGATACTTGGGAATGTATTTATCGATGAAAATATGGATGGTATAAATGATAGCACGGAAGCCGGATCCTCGGGAGTTCTTGTAAACTTATATCACGATATCAATGGTGACAGTATTCTCGATATTACCGATACAATTGTAGATACAACATATACAAATGCTTCAGGAGATTATGTTTTCAGTAATGTAACTGCTCTTCCTTTACCTGTAAACTATATCATGACGATAACAAAATCTACATTACCGATTTCCGGTATCCTCACTACTCAAAATTTACAAGCTGCCAGATTCGTAACAACCGGTACTACCAATTGTAATAATGATTTCGGTGTGATAGGCAAGCCTCTTGCAAACCCTGATTCTGCTGCCATAGGTAAAGGATTCTCTGTTTCAATTGACGTTTTGGTCAACGATATAGACTTCAATAATAATCTCGATCCAGGCACAGTTACTATAAACGGAGTAATGCAACCAAGCCTTGGAAGTGTAACCGCTATAGATCCGATCACCGGTGTGATCGATTATCTCGCTGGCTCAACTCCTGGGAATGATGTGTTTGAATATATTATCTGCGATTCTACCGGATTGTGCGATACGGGTTCTGTTTATGTTCAAGTTCTAACAGAGCAATGTTCTAATAAGATCGATGATGATGGAGATGGACTGATAGACTGTAAAGATCCCGACTGCGGTGTACCTGCCGCTGATACGATCTATAATAACAATGCACTCATTTGTGAACGCGCCACCGGACTTACATTCAGTACTGATTCTGTACCCGGAGCTACTTCATATATATGGTCTGTCCCTTCTGGTAGTAAAATAATCTCTGGAAAGGGTACAAGAACAATTACAGTGAACTGGGGATTAATTCCCGGAGATGTCTGTGTTACTGTAAAAACCGGCGTGTGTTACAGCATTCGCAGATGCAGACAGATTTCAATTACTAAAAAGAGTAGGGTTCCCGGATCCATTTTAAGAAATAACTAAGCCACTGATGACTAAGATTTTCATAAATTATAAATTGATCGATCATATGCTTTATAAGTTTAGATCTTTCTTTGGTCGAAAATTGATCGCCAAAAATCGAATTCCATTTCTATTTCTAGCTCTTGCAATAATGAGTTGTTTTGACGTGTATGCGGAAGGAACGAAAGAGATGGCGCCAAGCTCAACCGATTCACTTATTCTCAATATTCGCAGAAATAATCTGGAGCCTTTTGCTTGGTATGGAAATACCGACCCCAATAGTCGACTCCATATCCATATTGAAGACTTTACAAGAGAAATAATGTATTTCGGTTTTCAAAAAGCAAGCGATCATGGTGTACAAAATATTTACTACAGAATTAAAGATCCGAGTGGTGCAATTGTATTTGGACCAGTTGCTGTCCCATCAGCAGCTTCACAAGGTTATATCGCTACTTACAATGAAGCGATAAATGGACCTTCAGCTCTTGTGGGACCATCTGGTTATAATGCAAATTCTTTTAATCCTTCACAGAATGGGGACTATTACATTGAATTTAATCGTGACAATCCTACCACCACTGTGAATGCTGAATGTCGACTCTCATATTTCGATATCACTGTCGCTGATACGATCACTTCTTCAGCGATCAAAGGGCGGGTTTATTCTCAGAACTGGGGATTTAATAGTTCGAGTTTTACAAATCCGGTGAATGGTTCTTTATATATATATTCAACAGATAGTGTGGTTACCAGGCTTGGCTTAAACGGGATCAAGACTTTCAGATTTTATATCAATTGTAATAGCTTCGGTACTTCAAATACTGGCGATGTACCTGAAGATAGAAAATCCGTGAATGGAAGATCTACTCAAGCAGAGTATAAAATCTTCTTAAATGACCCAGATACCATAGTATATCCAACTGGAAGAATTCCACAGCTTAGTCCTATTCCACCAACTATCAGTGGGTGTAATGGTAATTACTGTATAAACTTTAATTTTTCTGCCGCAGGTTTGGCTGAAATTCTATTGAATTTTAATGGGGTACCCGGTTATCAGAGTTCAACCTCTGATGTCCTTCTTCTAAAGAATGTGTCTCAGGGAGAAAACTGCATTTCATGGGATGGTCTCGATGGATTGGACACTATGATTGCCGGTGGGCTAGATATCGATATTCGGGTAACTCTAAAAGCTGGTCTTACGCACTTTCCTGTTTATGATGTTGAATTGAATGAGAATGGTTTTATAGTAAATGGAATCCGTCCTCCAACTCCGGTAACAAAACTATTTTATGATGATACCAATATACCGGATGGAACAACAGAATTTAACGGCTGTGCAAGTCCATGTCATTCGTGGGATAATACAATAGGAATGGACCCTGAAGGTCGTGGTTTTGGAAATTTAAGGACAGTGAATACATGGTGGTTTGGTTTTTTGGACTCGATCGACTTCTCCGTTCCTTTTACAGATTGCTCCAAACCTATCGCTATTGATGATCTGGCTCAGACCACCGAGTTTACTTCAACATTCATAGATGTGTTGGCAAATGACATGGATGCGGATTCAAACTTGAATGCAACTTCAGTAACAAATGTTGGTGTATTGCAAGCTACAAATGGAAGTATTGTTTCTATTGATTCTATAACTGGAGAGATAAATTTTCTTCCGGATTCTGGTTTTGTTGGAAACGATACTTTTGAATATATCATCTGTGATTATACCGATCTCTGTGATACAGCTCAGGTGATTGTAACTGTGGTCGCTGTGGATTCTATTTGTGATGTCGTAAAGCGAGATACTTTTAGTATAGCTCCGGTCATAGGAGATACTGCATATAGTTGGTCTGTTCCTCTTGGAGCAACTATATTTAATTCTATTGGCGATACGACAATAGTAGTCGATTGGTCCACAGCTTCTTCAGGATTTGGATTTGTCTGTGTTACAGCCTCGGGCTCTTGTGGAATAGGAAATCCTCGCTGTACCAGAATCTTTATTCAAAATTGCAATAAACCACCTGTGGCAGTCACTGATTCTGCTAACGGGTTTGAAGATATCACACTTGTTGTTCAGGTCCTCACTAATGATACCGATCCCGAAAATAACATTGATAATGGTACTGTAAGCACCACTGGTGTTCTTCAACCTTCTAATGGTTCTATTACTTCAATAAACCCTATATCTGGTGACATTACTTATCTTGGAAATTTACATTTTAATGGTACAGATTCTTTCGAATATATAGTTTGTGATAGTCTGTTATCATGTGATACCGGAATTGTATATGTTTCTCTTACTCCGGTTCAGGATGCTCCTGTTGCATTGAATGATACTGTTACTACTGATGAGGAGCAAAGTATAGTCATTCTTGTTCAATCTAATGACAATGATGTTGATGGAGATGTGTTAACAACCACCATCCTTAGCGGACCTACAAGCGGAGGCACAGCTTCCGTGATAAATGGCGATAGTATCAACTATTCACCACCATTAAATTTTAATGGTCAGGATACTATTGTATATGTGATCAATGATGGTCAGGGTGGAAGCGATACTGCTACTGTTTTTATCACCGTAACTCCGGTTAACGATGCACCCGTTGCCGTAGATGATGCGATCACAACAACAGAGGACACGATGAATGTCGTGATCGATGTGCAGGTCAATGACAGCGATGTGGAAGGTGACACATTAACAACCACGATCCTAAACGGACCCACCAGCGGCGGTACAGCCACCGTCCTCAATGGTGATAGCCTGAACTATACTCCTCCATTAAATTTTAACGGATTAGATACGATCACCTATATCATTTCAGATGGTGGACTAACGGATACTGCGATCGTCGTGATCACCGTCACTCCGGTCAACGATGCTCCGGTAGCGGTAGATGATGCGATCATTACAACAGAGGATGCATTGAATGTGAGTATTGATGTACAGATTAATGACACCGATGTTGACGGAGATGCATTAACAACTGCGATCCTAAGCGGACCAACAAGTGGCGGTACAGCAACTGTGGTCAATGGAGATAGCTTAAACTATAACCCACCGTTGAATTTTAACGGTCAGGACACGATCACCTATATCATTTCTGATGGTTCATTAACTGATACTGCGATCGTCGTGATCACAGTAGATCCGGTCAACGATACACCGGTAGCCGTAGATGATGCGATCACAACAACAGAAGACACAATGAATGTCGTGATCGATGTGCAGGTCAATGACAGCGATGTGGAAGGTGACGCATTAACAACAACGATCCTAAACGGACCCACCAGCGGCGGTACAGCCACCGTCCTCAACGGAGATAGCCTGAACTACACTCCACCATTAAATTTTAATGGACTGGATACGATCACTTATATTATCTCTGATGGTGGATTAACCGATACAGCCATCGTAGTGATCACGGTCACACCGGTCAACGATGCTCCGGTAGCGGTAGATGATGCGATCATTACAACAGAGGATGCATTGAATGTGAGTATTGATGTACAGAACAATGACACCGATGTTGACGGAGATGCATTAACAACCACGATCCTAAGCGGCCCAACCAGCGGCGGCACAGCAACTGTGGTCAATGGAGATAGCTTAAACTATAACCCACCGTTGAATTTTAACGGTCAGGACACGATCACCTATATCATTTCCGATGGTACAT
>JABDMM010000026.1 GCA_013001465.1 Chitinophagales bacterium
GTCATACACAATATTGAATTGCATCCTGGTCAGGGTGGGATTATTGCAAGAAGTGCTGGTTCCTATGCACAATTAAGTGCAAGAGAAGGTAAGTATGCGATCATAAAACTTCCAAGCGGAGAGAGCAGAATGATCCTTAAATCTTGCATGGCATCAATTGGTGCGGTTTCGAATCCGGATCATGCGCTACAGGTCCTTGGAAAAGCAGGTAGAAAAAGATGGTTAGGAAGAAGACCTAGAACCAGAGGTGTTGCAATGAATCCGGTCGATCACCCAATGGGTGGTGGTGAAGGTAAAGCTTCAGGAGGTCATCCACGATCAAGAACAGGAGTTTATGCAAAAGGGCAGAAAACAAGAAACAGAAAGAAAGCTTCAAGTAAATTGATAATTAGTAAACGTAAAAAATAGAATTAGACGCAATGGCGAGATCAATAAAAAAAGGACCTTACGTTGCTCACCATCTGATGGCGAAAGTTGAGAAGATGAAGGATGGTGGCAAAAAGCAAGTGATTAAAACATGGTCGCGATCTTCAATGATCATACCTGACATGGTAGGTCATACGATCGCAGTTCACAACGGTAACAAATTCGTTCCTGTATATGTCACGGAGAATATGGTTGGTCACAAACTCGGTGAGTTTTCTCCTACGAGAAACTTCAGAGGTCATTCGTCTAAGAAAATTAAATAATAATCGACATGCAAGCCGTAGCCAAATTGAGTAAATGTCCATCGTCACCAAGAAAAATGAGATTGGTTGTAGACCAGATCAGAGGAAAGGGTGTGGACGAAGCTTTAAACATGTTAAAGTACATTAGAAGGGAAACCTCCGGTAAGATCGAAAAACTTGTTCTCTCAGCAATTAGTAATTGGGAACAGAAGAACGATCTCCGTCCTGAAGATTACGATCTGTTTATTAAAGAGGCTTTTGTAGATGGCGGAACAATGTTGAAAAGACTTAGACCTGCTCCTCATGGAAGAGCACATAGAATTAGAAAAAGATCAAACCATGTCACCATTGTTGTTGATAGCAAAGTACCGGTGGATATGGGTAACAAAACTGAAGCGGTTGAAGCTGAAGATCAAATAGAAGAAACAGAAGAATAAATATGGGACAAAAAACAAATCCGATTGGTAACAGACTTGGAATCATCAGAGGATGGGATTCCAACTGGTTCGTAGGTAGAGATGCTTCGAAAATGCTCGTTGAAGACGAGAATATAAGACAATACCTGAGAGTCAGGATTCAGAAAGGTGGTATTTCAAGAATTGTGATCGAAAGAACGCTTAAGAGAATTACCGTTACAATTCATACATCACGACCTGGAATTATTATCGGAAAAGGTGGTGGTGAAGTTGATAGGATCAAAGAAGAGTTGAAAAAACTTACCAATAAGGATGTTCAGATCAATATTGTTGAGATCAGAAGACCGGAAGTAGATGCAAATATCGTTGCAGAAACAATCGCAAAGCAGCTAGAAGCTCGTGTGAATTACAGAAGAGCGACAAAAATGGCGATCGCATCAGCTATGAGAATGGGAGCAGAAGGAATTAAATGCAGAGTCTCAGGTAGACTTGGTGGAGCGGAAATGGCAAGAACAGAGGAATATAAGCAGGGAAGAACACCGTTACACACGTTCAGAGCAGATATCGATTATGCTTTAAAAGAAGCGAAAACCATATACGGAAAAATTGGTGTGAAAGTATGGATCTGTAAAGGTGAGGTACTTGGGAAACGTGACTTGTCACCAAACATCGAAAAGAAAGAAAGATCACCGAAAAGAAAATTTCAAAGAAGATAAAAGAGGTTAATCATGTTATTACCTAAGAGAACCAAATATAGAAAAACCCAGAAGGGTCGAGTTAAAGGAGTCGCAAGCAGAGGAACAAGCATCGCTTACGGAAGTTTCGGCATAAAATCACTCGATACAGGGTTTATTTCAAACAAGCAAATTGAAGCAGCAAGGGTTGCTGTTACAAGATACATGAAAAGGGAAGGAAAAGTATGGATACGGATCTTTCCAGATAAGCCGGTAACGTCTAAGCCTGCAGAAGTTCGGATGGGTAAGGGTAAAGGTTCTCCTGAAGGATGGGTAGCTGTTGTGAGACCTGGTAGAATGCTTTTTGAGTGTGATGGCGTTTCTTTGGAAATTGCAAAAGAAGCACTGAGACTTGCATCTCAAAAATTGTCTGTAAAGACGAAATTTATTGTTAGAAGAGATTACACAGAATAAGATATATTAAAATGTCCATCAATAAAGAAGATATAAGAGAGCTTACCGACGAAGAGTTGGTTGAAAAAATAAGCAGCGAGCAACTTCGATATAAGAAGCTGAGATTTAATCATACAGTTTCTCCTCTGGATAATCCACTAGTTTTAAGAGGGGTTAGAAGGGATATTGCGAGATTAAAAACTGAACTTAAGAACAGACAGATCGCTAATCAAAAAGAACAGGCTTAAATGGAAAGGAATTTAAGAAAAACAAGAACAGGTTTGGTAACCAGCAATACTGGTGAAAAATCCATCACTGTTTCAATCGAAAGAAAACTTAAGCACCCAATGTATGGTAAGTTTGTGAAGAGCAGTAAAAAATATACCGCTCATGATGAAAAGAATGAGTGCAATGTTGGCGATACAGTCAGAATTATGGAATCTAGGCCACTTAGTAAAACTAAGAGATGGCGATTAGTTGAAATTTTAGAAAGAGCTAAATAATCATGTTACAGCAAGAATCACGAGCAGTTGTTGCGGACAATAGCGGAGCTAAAGAAGTCCTGGTAGTTAAAGTCCTCGGTGGAAGCCGAAAAAGATATGCCACTATCGGAGATAAAATAGTCGTTACCGTTAAAAAATCAATTCCGTCCGGACAGGTTAAAAAAGGTACTGTTTCAAGAGCAGTAGTCGTAAGAACAAAGAAACCTCTTAAGAGAAGGGACGGATCATACATCCGCTTCGATGAAAATGCAGTGGTTTTGTTGAGCGCAACAGATGAGCCAAGAGGAACAAGGATCTTCGGGCCTGTTGCAAGAGAATTAAGGGAGAAAGAATTTACTAAGATCCTTTCATTAGCACCTGAGGTTCTATAAAATTTAAAGAGATGAAGATCAATATTAAAAAAGGAGATCAGGTTATTATTATTTCCGGTGAAGACAAAGGAAAGAAAGGCGAGGTTCTCGCTATGATGAAGAAGAGAGATAAGTATAACCATAGAGAGAGCGATTGGGTTTTGGTCGATGGTATCAATATCATTACTAAACACCAAAAGCCAGATGCTAATAATCCGGATGGCGGAATCGTGAAAAAGGAAGCACCGGTACATATTTCGAATGTGATGTTGGTAGATCCTAAAACAGGTGAAGCAACTCGTGTTGGAAGAAAAAATGAAGATGGGAAATCAATTAGGTACGCTAAAAAATCAGGGGAGGTGTTAAAGTAATGAGTTATCAACCAAGATTACAGAAGTATTATCAAGAAACTGTTGTTCCAAAGTTAATGGAGCAATTCAGCTATAGCAGTGTTATGCAGGTTCCTCGTTTAGAGAAAATTTGCCTTAATCAAGGTGTTAATGGAGCTACGCAGGATAAGAAACTTGTTGATGTCGCAGTAGAGGAAATGACAAATATAGCCGGACAAAAAGCAGTTCCTACGATCGCTAAAAAATCAGTTTCGAATTTCAAATTGAGAGAGTTTATGCCGATCGGTGCCAGAGTGACTTTGAGAAAAGATAAAATGTTCGAATTTTTAGATCGCTTTGTTGCTGTTGCCCTTCCACGGGTTCGTGACTTTAGAGGAATCAATAATAAAGGATTCGATGGTAGAGGAAATTATACGGTAGGTGTAACTGAACAAATTATTTTCCCGGAGATCGATCTCGACCAGGTGTCAAAGATCAATGGAATGGATATCACTTTCGTAACAAGTGCCAATACAGATCAAGAGGCCTTCGCTTTGTTAACTGAATTGGGATTGCCTTTTAAGAAATAAGATATGTCTAAAAAATCAATTATAGCCAGACAGGCAAAAAGAGAAAGAATGGTTGCAAAAACAGCAGCCAAAAGAGCAGCACTCAAAGCTGCCGGAGATTATGACGCATTGGATAAGTTACCTAAGAATGCTTCGCCGGTAAGATTGAGAAATCGTTGTCAGTTAACTGGTAGACCTAGAGGGTATATCAGACAATTTGGAATATCAAGAATTAAATTTAGAGAACTGGCCAGTATGGGTAAAATACCCGGTGTTACTAAGGCTAGCTGGTAAAAGAAAAAATATGAATACTGATCCAATAGCAGATTTTCTTACGCGCATCAGAAACGCGCAGTTGGCTGGACATAGGATCGTTGAGATCCCGTCTTCAACTATTAAGAAACGTATCACAGAGATTCTTTACGAGCAAGGATACTTATACAGGTATGTTTTCAATGACGATGATGGACCACAAGGTATGATCAAGATCGCCTTGAAGTATAACAATGACAATATTCCAGTCATTAGAAAGCTAAGAAGAATAAGTAAACCAGGATTGAGGATTTTTAAAAGCGTCGATGACCTGCCAAGAGTTCTTAATGGGCTCGGTGTAGCTATCATCTCTACTTCGAAAGGAGTAATGACCGACAAAGATGCGAGGAATAATAATGTCGGTGGCGAGGTAATTTGCGAAGTTTATTAACATAGAATCATGTCACGAATAGGAAACGAACCAATAGACCTTAGAGGAACAACTTTCGCAGTTGATCAATCTAACGTTGTTAAAATAAAGGGACCAAAAGGAGAACTGTTTCAACAAGTAAACCAGGATCTTACTTTTGAGGAATCAGAAGGAACTCTTATTCTTAAGAGACCTACAAACCAGAAGCGACACAAAGCAATGCATGGGCTATACCGATCTTTGATCGACAATATGGTCACAGGTGTTGTTGATGGATATAAGAAGGAAATGGAAATTGTTGGTGTAGGTTACAGAGCTTCAGCCTCAGGACAAAATCTTGAATTGAGCGTTGGGTATTCACACCCAATTGTTGTTCAGTTGCCAAAAGAAGTGAAGGTAACAGCGGTTATGGAGAAAGGTAAACCACCTTTGGTTACACTTGAGAGTAATGATAAGCAGCTAATTGGACAAGTAGCCGCGAGAATCCGAGAAATTAGAAAACCTGAGCCATATAAAGGTAAAGGTATAAGATTCAAAGGTGAAGTATTGCGAAGAAAAGCTGGTAAAGCTGCTTCAGCAGGAGCTTAATCTAAAAAATAAATCGAAATGGCTTTTAGTAAAGTTAAGAGAAGAAAGAAAATCAGAATGGGAATCAGCAGGAAGATCAGAGGAACTGCTGAAAGACCAAGACTTGCTGTTTTCAGAAGTAACAAAGAGATCTATGCCCAGATCATCGATGACCTTGGAAGCAATACTCTTGTGTTCGCATCATCCAGAGAGAGCGGCGTAGATACAAAAGGTACTAAAACAGAAGTAGCGAAAAAGGTTGGAGAAGCACTCGGTAAAAAGGCTAAAGATGCCGGTATCGAGAGTGTGGTTTTCGATAGAGGCGGATATTTATATCACGGTCGGGTTAAAGCTTTGGCAGATGGTGCCAGAGAAAACGGACTTAAATTTTAATTCAAGATAGAATGAAATCTAATTTAGAAAGAATAAAAGCCAGTGAACTAGATCTGTCTGAAAAGGTAGTGAGCATTCGCCGGGTTGCAAAAGTTACAAAAGGTGGACGTACGTTTGGGTTTTCAGCGATCGTTGTCGTAGGAAATGGCGAAGGTATCGTTGGCCATGGTCTTGGAAAAGCACGTGAGGTAACTGAAGCTATCCAAAAGGGGATCGATGATGCTAAGAAGAATATGATCAAAGTTCCAATTATAAATGATACTATTCCGCACGAACAATTAGGAAAGTATGGTGCTGCAAAAGTAATGATCAGACCGGCATCTGCTGGTACAGGAGTTATTGCCGGTGGTGCGATGAGAGCTGTTCTGGAGGGTGCGGGTATCCATAACGTTTTAGCAAAATCTCTCGGAACATCAAATCCTTCAAATGTTATCAAGGCAACTCTTGATGCTTTATTGAAGCTTAGAGATGCCGGAACTGTGGCAAGGAACAGAAATATTTCAGTAAATAAAGTCTTTAACGGATAATAACCGTCGCAATGTCTAAGTTGAAAATAACACAAGTGAAGAGCGTAATTGATCGTACCCAGAA
This sequence comes from Chitinophagales bacterium, assembly GCA_013001465.1. Taxonomy (GTDB): domain Bacteria; phylum Bacteroidota; class Bacteroidia; order Chitinophagales; family JABDMM01; genus JABDMM01. Next base: position 6,196 of record JABDMM010000026.1, read on the forward strand.
ACAAAAGGATACGATGATCGCACTGGGATTAAAGAAGATCAACCATACAGTGGAAGTTGAGGGTACACCTCAAATCCTTGGCATGATCAATAAAGTTAAACACCTTCTAAAAATTGAAGAACAATAATGGATTTAAGTAAACTAAAACCAGCGGAAGGATCTACCAAAAACCGAAAGCGTATTGGACGCGGACAAGGTTCTGGTAGAGGTGGTACATCTACAAGAGGACATAAAGGAGCTCAATCCAGATCAGGATATAAGAGAAAAGCCGGTTTCGAAGGTGGACAAATGCCTCTTCAGAGAAGAGTACCGAAAAGAGGTTTCAAAAACATCAACCGCGTAGAGTATACTCCATTTAATTTGAGTAAACTTGAACAAATAGCTCAAAAATTTAATCTAAAAGAAATAAATATCGTATTTCTCCAAGAGCACCGACTTATTTCACGTACAGAAAAAGTGAAAGTGTTGGGTCACGGTGAATTGAAGTCAAAATTAGACGTTCATGTTCACGCGATCAGCGAAAGTGCGAAAAAAGCAATTGAAGATTTAGGAGGAAGCGTTACTTTAGTCCAATGAAGAAACTTATAGACAGTTTAAAGAATATTTGGAAGATCGAAGATCTTCGCTATAGAATAATGATCACCCTTGGATTGATCTTTATCTATCGCGTAGGGTCCTTTATCGTAATTCCAGGTGTGGATCCATCCGGTTTAGAAGCTATTCAGGCTCAGGGTGGTAAAGGCTTGTTGGGATTGATCAACATGTTTGCCGGAGGTGCTTTTGCGAATGCCTCAATCTTTGCTCTGGGTATCATGCCTTATATCTCTGCTTCGATCGCTGTGCAGCTGCTTACTCTTGCAGTTCCCTCGTTCCAGAAAATGCAGAAAGAAGGTGAGAGTGGTAGAAGAAAGATCAATCAGATCACGAGATATTTAACTGTCTTAGTAACCGCTGTTCAAGCATATGGTTACATTCAATATTTATATAGTTTTGGTGGAAATGCAATTGTTCAAAGCGTTCCTCCGGCAATTTTCCAGATCTCCACTGTCATTGTTCTTGTAACAGGAACTCTCTTTGTCATGTGGATCGGTGAAAAAATTACCGATAAGGGAATTGGAAATGGTATTTCTTTGATCATCATGATCGGAATTATTGCGAGTTTACCTTCTTCACTTCTTCAAGAACTTTCTTCAAGATTTGTTCAAGGTGGATTGATCATGTTCCTGGTTGAAATTGCTGCACTTATCGGTGTTGTGATCGCAACTATATTGTTGATCCAAGGAACCAGACGTATTCCTGTCCAATACGCTAAAAGAAGCGTAATGAAAGGCGGAAGAATGATGCAGCAGGGTGGTGTAAGACAATATATACCTCTGAAAGTGAACGCATCCGGTGTAATGCCGATCATCTTTGCTCAGGCTCTGATGTTCTTACCTTCTACTATTGCGCAATTTGTACCCGGTTTTGAGCAAAACAGCCAATTCCTGGTAGCTTTTAACGATATAACTTCAGTAGCTTATAATGCCAGCTACTTCATACTCGTCATTTTATTCACCTATTTCTACACTGCTTTGATCATTAACCCGATCCAAATGGCAGATGATCTTAAAAAGAATGGTGGGTTTATTCCTGGCGTGAAACCGGGTAGGAGAACATCAGAATTCATCGATAACGTGATGTCAAGAATTACGCTGCCGGGATCTATCTTCCTTGGACTTGTTGCTATTCTGCCTGCATTCGCAATGAAATTTAATATCGATCCTTCTTTCGCTCTTTTCTATGGAGGAACATCGCTGTTAATTATTGTTGGTGTCGTCTTGGATACACTACAGCAAGTTGAAAGTCAGTTACTCATGAGGAGATATGAAGGACTTACTAAATCCGGGCGAATCAAAGGACGAGCCGGTGTTGGTGCTTCTATCTAGCTCCTTGTCGTGCTTTGTTTTTCACTTTTCTTACTTACAATTGGAACCTGGAAGCTGCTTCTGTGTTATTCCTGTGTATTTGAACTAATTTTACTTTATGATATACTATAAATCAGAAGAAGAGATCGAGCTGATGCAGAAGAGCTGCCAACTGGTGTCGAATGTTTTGGCTACAGTGGCCAGTAATATCAAACCTGGGATATCGTCACTTCAATTGGACTCTATTGCTGAGGAGTTTATTAAGGATCATGATGCATTACCAGCTTTTAAAGGTTATAACGGATTTCCCAACTCTCTTTGCGTTTCAATAAACGATGAAGTCGTTCACGGTATTCCTGATGATGAACCACTGAAAGATGGAGATGTAGTCTCTGTTGATGTGGGAGTGATATCCGAAGGCTATTTTGGCGATAGTGCCTATACATTCGCAGTGGGTGAGGTTGACGAGGAAGTAATGAAACTGCTTAAAACCACAAATGAAGCACTGTATCTGGGAATTGATACCGCTGTTGCCGGAAAACGAATCGGAGATATCGGTTATGCGATCCAGAATTATTGTGAAAAAGTACACAAGTACGGAGTTGTTAGAGAGTTAGTTGGACATGGTATTGGCAAAAGCTTACACGAAGAACCTGAAGTTCCCAACTTCGGTAAGAGAGGTAATGGCATCAAACTGAACGAAAATCTGGTCATTGCAATCGAACCGATGGTGAATTTAGGCAAACGGCAAGTGAGCACTAAAAGTGATGGTTGGACAATAGTTACTTCGGATGGAAAAGTTTCGGCCCATTATGAGCATACTATTGTCATTAGAAGAGATAAACCGTTGATTCTGACCTCACATAAAGGTGTCGAAGAAGCGTTAAAAAACAATATCGAAATTAAAAATATTGCTTAAAAAAGGAGTATATTTGCACTCCTAAATTTTTTTATGGCGAAACAAGAATTGATAAAACAAGACGGCACAATCACGGAAGCCCTTTCTAATGCTATGTTTCGGGTTCAGTTGGAAAACGGTCACGAAATCATCGCACACATCTCCGGGAAGATGAGAATGAATTACATAAAAATTCTCCCCGGCGATAAAGTTTCAGTTGAGATGTCGCCATACGATTTGAATAAAGGAAGAATAACATATAGATATAAATCATAAAGACATGAAAGTTCGAGCATCAGTAAAGAAGAGAAGCGCCGACTGCATAATTGTAAAGCGGAAAGGAAGGCTTTATGTTATCAATAAAAAGAACCCAAGATTTAAACAAAGACAAGGATAATGGCTAGGATCAGCGGAGTAGACTTACCAAAAGAAAAGAGAGGCCTAATTGGCCTTACTTATATATTCGGGATCGGCAGAACATCTGCTGCGGAAATTCTCGAGAAAGCTGGTGTAGACCAGAATATCAAGATAAAGGATTGGACTCAGGATCATATTACGGCTGTTAACCGTGTGATATCTGATGAGTACAGAACGGAAGGTACTTTGAGAACCGAGGTTCAGACAAACATCAAAAGACTTCAGGATATTGGAGCTTATCGTGGTGTTCGGCATAGAAAAGGACTCCCGGTTAATGGTCAGCGTACTCAAACAAATGCTAGAACAAGAAAAGGTAAAAAGAAAACAGTGGCTGGTAAGAAAAAAGCTGTTAAATAATAGATTATGGCAACATCAAGAAAAAGTTCTAAGAAAAGAGTTGTTAAGGTTGATGCTGTTGGTATCGTTTATATCAAAGCATCTTTCAACAATATCATTATTTCTTTTACAAATAAGACCGGACAGGTTATTTCATGGGCTTCTGCAGGTAAAGCAGGCTTTAGAGGTTCGAAAAAGAATACTCCTTACGCAGCACAAGTTGCAGCTGAAGATGCGGCAAGAACAGCATATGATGCTGGTTTACGTAAAGTCGAAATATTTGTAAAAGGCCCTGGTGCCGGTAGAGAATCAGCGATTCGAACTATTGCTTCCAGCGGAATTGATGTGACGGTGATCAAGGATGTAACTCCTATCCCTCACAATGGTTGTCGTCCTCCTAAAAGAAGAAGAGTTTAAATATAAATTGAGCATATAACATGGCAAGATATACTGGTCCAGTAACTAAAATTGCAAGAAGATTCGGAGAGCCTATCTTCGGCTTCGATAAATATTTCGATAAGAGGAACTATCCACCAGGACAGCATGGTCCGTCGAAAAGAAGACGTCAGGCTTCAGAATATAAGCTTCAGCTTAATGAAAAGCAAAAGGCAAAATACACTTATGGTCTTCTCGAAAGACAATTTGCCAGAATGTTTGACAAAGCGAATAGACAGCAAGGTGCAACAGGTGAGAACTTGCTTAAACTGCTCGAGTCCAGATTGGATAATCTCGTTTTCAGAATGGGATTTGCAAGAACTAGAAGACAAGCAAGACAGCTTGTGAATCACAAACATGTTCTCGTGAACGGTCAGATCCTAAGTGTTCCTTCAGCGATCCTCAAACCGGGGGATGTTGTAACTATCAGAGAAAAATCAAAATCATTGGACCTCATTTCCGACGCGATTGGATTGAGAGTTAAAGATTATGGATGGGTTGAGTTCAATGGAGATAAATTGGAAGGTAAGTATTTGAATGTTCCTGAAAGAGAAGAAATTCCTGAAAATATCAAGGAACAACTGATTGTCGAATTGTATTCTAAATAAATAAATCCACTTTTACATATGGCTATTTTAGCATTCCAGAAACCCGATAAAATCGTTCTTCAAAAAGCGAATGATTACCATGGTACATTCGAATTCAAACCTCTTGAACCAGGTTTTGGTGTTACTATCGGAAACGCTTTGAGAAGAGTTCTCCTTTCTTCACTGGAAGGATACGCGATCAGCGGTGTGAAATTAAATTCTGTCGATCATGAGTTTTCGACAATTAAGGGAGTAATCGAGGATGTAACTGAAGTGATCCTGAATCTTAAGCAGGTTCGTTTCAAGAGAGTGATGGATGATGAGCATGTTTCTGATAAGATCTTCATCTCTATCAAAGACAAAACTGTTTTTAAAGCAGAAGAGATCGAAAAACATACCAATGATTTCAGGATCATGAATCCTGATCATGTGATCTGTAATATGGAGTCAGGCGTGAACCTCGAAATTGAACTTCAATTATCAAAAGGTAGAGGATATGTCCCGGCTGAAGAGAATGTTGTCAAGGATGCTCCTGTAGGTTGGATTCCAATGGATGCGATCTACACTCCGATCAAAAACGTTAAATACGTAATTGAAAATACAAGGGTAGAGCAAAAAACGGATTTCGAAAAATTACTTCTTGAAGTGACTACTGATGGAACTATCCATCCTGAAGAAGCTGTGAAAGAAGCTTCAAAGATCCTTATACAACACTTGATGTTGATCACTGATGATAATATCTCTTTCGATACCGATGAAGGTGTGGAGGAAGATATGGTTGACGAGCATGTTCTCCATATGAGAAAACTGCTTAAAACGCCTCTTGAAGATCTCGATCTTTCTGTTAGAGCTTATAACTGCCTCAAAGCGGCGAAGATCAATTCACTTGACGAACTCGTAACTTACAATACAAATGACCTATTGAAATTCAGAAATTTCGGTAAGAAGTCATTAGTGGAAATTGAAGCATTACTTAATGAAAAAGGTCTTTCTTTCGGCATGGATATTACTAAATACAAGCTGGAGGATTAATTAAATATTGAAATGAGACACGGAAAGAAAGTAAATCACCTGAGTAGAAAAACGGCGCACAGAAAAGCGATGTTGGCTAATATGGCTTCTTCTCTTATCGAGAACAAGCGTATCACTACTACTGTTGCTAAAGCGAAAGCTTTACGAACGTATATTGAGCCGTTGATCACGAAATCTAAGGATAACACTACTCATTCAAGGAGAGTGGTTTTCAGCTATTTACAAGATAAAGACGCGATCACTGAGCTTTTTGATGGTGTCGCTGCAAAAGTCGGAGAACGTCCCGGTGGCTATACTAGAATCCTTAGAACAGGATATCGCCAAGGTGATAATGCTGAAATGTGTATCATCGAATTGGTTGACTACAACGAAGGTTACTCCCAGACTAAAGAATCTTCAACTAAGAAGAAGAGAACTCGTCGTGGTAGAAGATCAAAATCTGATTCAACAGCTGCTGCACCAACTGCAACTGCAGAGTCAACTGCAACTGATGTTTCCGAAGCTGCCGCAGATGTAGCGGAAGACGTTCAGGAAGCAGCAAACGAGCAAATAGCAGATGCTTCTGAAGCAATAGAAGAGGTAAAAGAAGAAGTTGCTGAAGCTGCAGAAGAGGTGAAAGAAGAAGCTGCTGAAGTTGCAGAAGAGGTGAAAGAGGAAGTTGTTGAAGCTGCGGAAGAGGTAAAAGAAGAAGCTGCTGAAGTTGCTGAAGAGGTAAAAGAAGAAGCGGAAGATGCAGCAGCAGAAGCTTCAGAAACTGCAGAAGATATTAAAGACGAAGCAACGAAAGAAGACTCAGACGACGAAGAGAAGAAAGAAGATAAAGCGTAATTGCTTATTTTTAATCTGCTCCAATTCGGGTCCCGCTTTCGATCTTAATCCGCTTCTTAATTATTACAATTCCATCCCTTACACAGTATTGATCTGTTTCGGTGTCTTCCAGATGATCGCCTCCAATTATAGTGACGTTATCTCCGATCTGTACATTCCTATCAACGATTGTTTTAGTCATATTACATGCCTTCCCTATTCCGAGAAGATCTTTGTCATCTAGTCTCGATGGTGTATTTAGTGTGGAC
>JABDMM010000044.1 GCA_013001465.1 Chitinophagales bacterium
CACTTAGGATCACCAATCTTTCAATTAAATTCTTCAATTCACGAATATTCCCCGTCCACTCCAAATTTTGCAACTCCCCAACCGCCTTAGGAGTGAGTTTTTTCTTAGGCATACCATAATCTTCACAAATCTCTTTCACAAATTTATCGGCCAGCAATGGTATATCATCTTTTCTTTCATTAAGAGAAGGAACATGGATCAGGATCACGCTGAGTCTGTGATAAAGATCCATTCTAAATCGGTTTGCATCGATTTCGTTAACAAGGTTCTTATTTGTTGCAGCCACTACTCTAACATCAACAGAAATTTCTTTGTCACCACCTACTCTTGTGATCTTGCTTTCCTGAAGTGCTCTCAACACCTTAGCCTGGGCAGACAAGCTCATGTCCCCGATTTCATCCAGAAAAAGTGTCCCTCCATTTGCTTGTTCAAATTTTCCAATACGCTGTTTAATGGCTGACGTAAATGCACCTTTTTCATGCCCGAAAAGCTCACTTTCTATGAGCTCTGAAGGAATCGCGGCACAGTTCACTTCGACTAATGGGCCGGCGCTTCTGGCACTTTTCTCATGGATCCATCTTGCAACAAGTTCCTTTCCTGTTCCATTATCTCCAGTGATCAGTACTCTGGCGTCTGTAGGTGCTACTCTTTCTATAGTATCCTTTATCTTCATAATACCTGAAGATTCTCCGATGATCTCGCGTGTTTTACTTACTTTTCTTTTGAGAACCTTGGTTTCGGTTATCAATGTGGACCTATCGAGAGCATTACGGATCGTGATAAGAAGTCTGTTGAGATCCGGCGGTTTAGCGATGTAATCATAAGCGCCCTTTTTTACAGCCTCAACAGCTGTTTCGACATTGCCATGCCCTGAAATCATAATTATAGGAATATCCGGGATCATTTCAGCCGCATGCTCAAGAACTTCCATTCCATCCATTTTAGGCATCTTGATATCCAAAAGAATGACGTCATATTCATTCGCTTCGATCATCTTTATTCCATGCTTCCCATCTTCAGCTTCATCTACTTTATACTTTTCGAATTCCAGGATCTCACGCAAGGTTTTACGTATACTCTTCTCGTCATCAATAATTAGAATTTTTGCCATCGGGTGTATAGTTTTTAGAACGCAAATGTAATCAGCATAAGGCAGATTCATAAATTGAATGAGGTTAATTTCAGCCATCTGAAATGAATTACCCCATTTTTAAGTCGAAGGAAGAAAAAAAATAGTTGCAATCCTGTAAGCCGGATTCTGTATCTCCCCTAAAGGAGACCTTTGCCATTTATCTAGCTATACCGTCGCCGGTATAGTCGATCGACCTACCCATCAACTCTGGCGAGCAGCCATCAAATGTTGACTTATTTGGTCTTTCAACCCGCAAGGTTTACCCGCTACTAATGTTACCATCAATAGCCGTGAGCTCTTACCTCACATTTTCACCTTTACTTCGATCAGAAGCAGTTATTTTCTGTGGCACTATCTGTATTCATAGAAATGAACCCCAGCCGTTAGCTGGTGCGGTGCTCTGTGTTGTCCGGACTTTCCTCATTCCATTTGCATGAAACGCGGCAAAGCAGATTGCAACTATTGGCTAAATAACCTAAATACTTCTTAAGTTCCAATTACATCCGTGTTTATGTAGTCAGGCTTAACTTTTATATTTGTCAGAATTAAGATGACAAATAGATCGATCAGATGGGGTATTGCGCAGAAGGCAGAAATTAACTGGTGGAAAAGGTACCTGGCTACAAAACCAGTAGGTGAATATTTGCAATGGAAGAAAAACTATTGGTTAGACTTTCTGGATAAACTTGGATTTTCTTTAAATGACTTAAGTGGCAAAAAGATCCTTGAAGTTGGTTGTGGTCCGGCCGGGATCTTTACAATTCTTACAGAATCTGATGTTACCGCGATCGATCCTCTTTTAGAAAATTACAGCTCAAAGATTCATCATTTTAATCCTTCGGAATATCCTAATGTCAATTTTCAGAATGGATCAATAGAGGAGTATATAGAGTCCCGAAGTTTTGACTTGGTCTTTTGCATTAATGTGATCAACCATGTTAGAGATATTAAAGGTAGCATTAGAAACATCCGAAAAGTTCTTGATCCCGGAGGAGAGTTGGTCATTTCTATCGACGCTCATAATTATAGTATTCTAAAGCATTTATTTCGTCTAACCCAACTGGACATTCTCCATCCGCATCAGTTCGATATAGACGAGTATCAAAAAATGCTCCACGGATTTGAAACATCTAAAGTAGAGTGTCTAAAAGATCGATTCATCTTCAATTATTATGCATTGAGATGTAAAAGGGTCACTTCTTGATCGTTATAGGGAAGTCCAGCGAGAGAAAATAGACCGGATGGAAAATAATCTGACCTTTGGTATTGAACTCGAGTGCAGGTGCCGGAATCTTAATAATATTAAGCATATAGAGCAAAGGTTTATACCCCTTTCTTTTAAGAGGGATCCGACTAAGATCTGCGTCGATCGAAAGGAAAAACTTGCGATATCTTTCAGCTGGGTAGACTATTTTCAATTCGTCATCTCTAACCCACTCGTTTTTGAATCCACCATACATATCTCCGGCACCATATCCAACTGCAATATTCAGCCATTTAAATTTCTGTTGACCTGGGAAAACGGAAGACAAATTTAAAGAAGCCCAATAAACCTGACCATTATAATCCTTAAGCATCCGGTGAATAAATTTATCTCCAAACAATTGCTTTGCACGTTCTCTATACATACCCTCAGGGTACTCCACATCATGCATAGAAAACTTAAAGATCATCTTTTGTTCTTCCCATAGAAGTTCTTGGGACAACATAGCCATGCTGCCAACACCATTAGCGAGAATATCTCCGGGGGATGCTCCCCATTCAGAAGACAATCCATCGAGCATTTCGATCGTACTTTGAAAGAAGAAACCCATAGCAGCACCGTGATATGCTGCCTTTTTCTTTTCAATTCCTGCCCATTGAAGCGCTTTCATACTCCAATAACTCTGGAAATATGCCGTTTGCATATGCCCAACTTTATCTATTTGCAACCACTCTTTATTATCATTAAAAAAGTGAAAAGGAGAGCGGGGATATTCCTTATACCACAGATAGTTCAATCCTACCATAGAACCAACAAAAGCAGAAGAAATAGTAGAAGCTACCCAAACAACTCTGCCAGGCACAAGGGAATCTGCAGGATCCAGCACTGAATTCTGGGCAGCAACAAAGTTACTCAGTAAGCAAAAGAATGAGATTAGGCTAAAAGATTTAATATCTAAACGCATACATTCCGATAAAGAAGTTTAAGCCAGTAAAGTATCTTTTGCACTTTGAAGGATTTCCTGAACCTTAGCAGGAGAAGGACCTTCAGCGTAAACTCTTAATACGGGTTCTGTACCGGAAGGCCTGATCATAACGGTTTCACCGTTATCACCCAGAAAGAATTTATAACCATCCACATCTTCTGAACTGAGCACATCGAATACACCGAATTTTTTAAACTCTTTCTTTTCGCATTTGAGCATGATCGATTTTTTCAACTCTTCAGTAATATGGAGGTCGCTTCGATTATATGAAAACGGTCCAACGACATCATAGATTTCATTAATAAGATCACGAATCGTTTTGCCGGATTTTGCCAGTTGTTCCAGAATCACCAATGCGTCCCAGATCCCGTCTCTTTCCGGTATATGTCCCTTCACCGCAATTCCACCAGACTCTTCTCCACCAACAAGAACATCCTCATCCACCATAATCCCACTGATGTACTTGAAACCGATCTTTGTGATCTCATAGTCAAGGTTGTAAGCTTTACAGAGTTGAACTACTTTATTACTTACAGAAAATGCGATAACCACCTTCCCATTCATTCCTTTGTATTTATGAAGAATGTGGATGAGAAGCAAAATGATATGATGTGCATCAATAAAATCTCCATTATCGTCGTACATTCCAATTCTATCTGCATCACCATCAGTTGCCACACCAATGTGAAAATCTCCTTTTCTGATCAGTTCTGAAAGTTCAGTCAGGTTTCTATGAAGAGGTTCAGGAGCCTGGCCTTTGAAAGATGGGTTATAGTCTGCATGAAGCATTGTTGCATCTGGCAATATTCTATTGAACACTTTTTGACCCGCACCATACATTGCATCATATGCAACATTGAGTTTAGAATTTTTGATGGCATTCAAATCAAACTTAGAAGCTACTTCTTCAAAGTAAAGATCTTCGAGATTTCTAAACTCCAGCAAGCCATCTTTTTGCCATTCTTCAAGACTTTTTGTAACGTATGGAGTTGGTTTATCTTCGATAAGACTTTCAACTTTGGCAATCGATGCGGGAACAGAAGGACCGCCATAATATGACTTCAACTTATAACCGCTGTATGATGGAGGGTTATGAGATGCAGTAATGATTATACCCGCAAAGCACTTCAGCTTAAAAGCTGCCAGAGATATCATAGGAGTTGAAACAAAATTCTTATCATAAATTACTTTAATCCCATGGGAACAAAGAACATTTAAGGTAGTTTCAGCAAAAAGAGCTCCGGCAAAACGGGTATCGAAACCAAGAACTACTCTTGGTTCATTAGCATTCTCTAAAACCCATTTTGCAGTTGCTTCAGCAACACGGGCTACATTTTCCACAGTAAACTCCTGAGCAATAATCGCTCTCCAACCATCGGTCCCAAACTTAATATCTATCATAGTTTATATTGTAAAGATTATAAATGTACGAATCATCGAACTTTCGTAGGTAATTCGAAAAATATTTCTGTTGCTAAAATACTATATTTGTGTTCCTTCAAAACAAACGATTTATGGCACTCTCAACAACAAATAAAGAAATACTTGAAAAAGCGGTGAATGCAATCCACGAAAGGATTTTTCACGCCCAATACCCCGAACATCCAAAAGCATATTCTGAGGAAGCATCTGCAAAAGGAAAAGAAGCATTCGATAAGAAGATAGGCCAGCCTTTTGATGAGTTATTGCAAGAAAATCCAGAAAGCTATGTAGGTGAAGAGGTATCACCATTTACTGAAGAATCTTTAGGAATTCAATATCCAGCATTTAGCGTTGACACTTTCATCGTTCGATCCGGCAGAGCTTTTTCTTCCTGGAAAAAAGTGGATATAGAACAAAAAGCCGAAGTTTTAATGGATTGTCTTGAAGCTATCACCGACAGGTTTTTTGAGATCGCTTTTGCTACGATGCATACCACCGGACAATCGTTCATGATGTCATTCCAGGCATCAGGACCTCATTCCAATGACAGGGCACTTGAAGCGATGGCTTTAGCATATGAAGAACTGAAAAGATTTCCGCAAAAAGTGTTGTGGGAAAAACCAATGGGGAAGATCTCTGTTAAATTGGAGAAAACATTTAAACCTGTACCAAAAGGGATAAGTCTGGCGATAGGTTGTTCCACATTTCCGGTTTGGAATACCATACCAGGTGTTTTCGCATCACTTATGACAGGCAATACTGTAATTGTTAAACCTCATCCTAAAGCGGTTTTACCCATTGCCATTGTTGTTGGAGAGATGCAAAAGGTACTGAAAGCGAAAGGTTATGATCCTTTGGTAATTCAACTAGCTGCAGACAGGAGTCAGGAGCTGATCACTAAAAAATTAGCAGAACATCCATTAGTTAAAATTATTGACTATACAGGTGGATCGCAATTTGGAGAATACATTGAAACGTTAAGAAAGACAGTTTTTACCGAAAAGGCAGGAGTGAATTCTGCGATCATTGACTCCACAGACAATCTCGAATCAATGATGCAAAATCTGGCTTTTGCAGTATCGCTTTATTCTGGACAAATGTGCACAGCTCCTCAAAATTTCTTCATCCCAAAAGAAGGAATAAAGGTTGGAGAAAATCAAGTTAGTTATGACGAGGTTGTGGATGCTTTGAAAAATGCTATCGACGGATTGGTAAATCATCCGAAAATGGGAGCAGGTACTTTGGGTGCAATACAGAGCGACATGACGATGAAAAGAATATCTTCTGCTGAAGATCTTGGAGCGAGGGTAGTGTTGGGTGCACGTAAGATCGAGAATCCTGAGTTTTTAAAAGCACGGGTAAGCGCTCCTACAATACTGGAGGTTGATGCAAAAGATGTTGGAATCTACGAAAATGAGATGTTCGGGCCGATTATCATGGTCGTAAAAACTACCGATACTAATGAAAGTATAGAAGTTGCTAAAGACATGGCAACCAGACATGGTGCGATCACTTGCGCTGCATATTCAACGGATCCAGCAACAATAGAAAAAATAGAGGAAGAAATGAGTTCTGCATTCGCGCCGGTTTCATTAAACCTAACTGGTCCAATTTGGGTAAATCAACACGCTGCATTCTCAGATTTTCACGTCACAGGAGGAAATCCAGCAGGAAACGCCAGTTTTACTAATCCTGATTTTGTGAATCGAAGATTCGTTTGGGTAGGCAACAGAAAAATTGCCGAATAGCCATTTTATTATTACCTTGTTTCTTTAGGATCAGGTAGCTTTTCATAAAAAATTATGGTTATGCAGGAATATTCCAGGCTGTTCGATATCTTATATTTTCAGCAGAAGAAATTTCCAAAAAAAGATGCTCTCAATTACAAATATGATGGAGAGTGGAGGAGTTTTAGCACTAGTGAATGTCTTGACTATATCAATAAAGCAAGCAGGGCATTTCTGGAGATCGGATTAAAATCCGGTGATGCTGTGGCAATTATATCAGCTAACAGACCTGAGTGGAATTTTATCGATAATGGCATGATGCAAGTTGGGATCATTAACGTTCCAATCTACCCAACTATCAGCGAATCGGATTACAAGTATATTTTTAATGATGCTAAGGTAAAGATCGCCTTTGTTGAAGATGAGGATCTCGCTGAAAAGATGAGTCACATTAAAAATGATGTACCATCACTACAACACATCTTTACCTTTGATACCGTTCCTAATCAATCGAATTGGGAAGTCTTTCTGGAATATGGTAAGAAAAATGAAGTTCAGGCTGATGTAGAAAACATCAAAGCTGATATCAAAGAAACAGATCTGGCTACCTTAATATATACTTCAGGAACTACGGGCATACCAAAAGGAGTCATGCTATCACACAAGAATATAGTGAGCAATGTTGAAGCGACTTTACTGTGTTTACCAATAAACGAAAATCATAGAACGATTTCATTTCTCCCATTATGCCACATTTTTGAGAGGATGGTGATCTATACCTATTTTGCAGCAGGTTCATCGATTTACTATGCTGAAAATCTTGAAAAAGTTGGAGAGAATATCAAGGAAGTAAAACCGCATTTCTTTTCATCAGTACCTCGATTACTTGAAAAGGTGTATGAAAAAATCATGGCAAAAGGGTATGAACTTTCGGGTATCAAGAAGAAGTTGTTTTTCTGGAGCGTAGGTCTTGGTCTTGAGTATGAGATTGGTGGTAAAGGCTCCTGGTACAATTTTAAGTTAGCGATCGCGAATAAGTTAATATTCAACAAATGGAGAGAAGCCCTTGGTGGAGAGCTTATCGGAATTGCAACAGGTGCAGCCGCCCTGCAAGAAAGACTTGGCAGATTATTCTCTGCAGCAGGTATTAAGGTGAGAGAGGGATATGGGCAAACTGAAACCTCTCCGGTTCTGACATTTAACCGATTCGATAGCGACGATGATGTACGATTTGGTACTGTTGGTGTTCCAATTCCGGGTGTAGAGATCAAGATCGGGGAAAACAACGAGATCCTTGCAAAAGGACCTAATATCATGATGGGCTATTACGATAAACCTGAAGAGACCAAAGCCACTATTGATTCAGATGGTTGGCTTCATACAGGAGATTGTGGCGTGTGGGTAGACAACAAATTCCTGAAGATTACCGGGAGGGTGAAGGCTCTGTTTAAAACATCGGGTGGAAAATATGTTGCTCCTGAAGTTATAGAAAACAAGATGGTGGAATCAGAATTTATCGAGCAGATCTGTGTGATCGGTGAAAACAGGAAGTTCGTGTCTGCTCTTATCGTTCCGGCATTTATCAATCTATCAGAATGGTGTACTAAAAATGCAGTTTCAGCAGACAATAACGATGAATTGATAAATACACCAGAAGTCAAAAAATTATATAGAGACATACTCGACGAAATGAACAAACATTTTGGCCAAGTAGAACAAGTCAAGAAATTTAAATTGATAACAAAAGAGTGGTCGGTTGAGAGCGGTGAACTTACACCAACAATGAAGGTAAAGCGGAATGTAATAATGGAAAAATTCAGTACAGATATCGAAGAACTGTATGACAATGATCTCCTATCGTAAATGTTAAAAAGATTTAAATGTTATAATTTATTAAATTAATTCCAGTACATTTATATACAACAATTATTCATCACATATGAGCTACATTAAAAAATACAAATACTTAATCCTGTCGATCAGTTTATTTGTTATGCTCAATGGAGTTGTAGCCATAGAACTCAATAATTACATCAATAACGACTCGAAGAGTTGTCTTTCACAATTGGAAGATAAAGTAAAGCCACAGAATGAATCCGAAGATTGTTTATTATGTGATTTTGTCTTCTCACCTTTTTTCATCGACAAATTCACCGGTGGATTTAGCTGGTAGCTATACTGTGATCCTGGAATAATCAGGAGTTGGAATAAAGTTAAAATTATAGACTTCCTTTTCAAGATCCTGGTAATTCACTTTAGCAAGTTTACTCACCAAGCCTTTCATTTTCTTTTTTTCGTCGTGGCTATTCACCACACTATCCGGTTTTAGAATTTCTATGAGATCATAGACATTTGACATCCCTGGATTTACCTTACCTCCCATTATTGCCGGCAATTCGAACTCTGTAAAAGTGGTCATAAGAAGGCGAAAGTTCAGACCTTCAATTAGAGATCTATGCACCTCACTTAATACAAAACCATGGGAAGAATAGAAAATCGCGTCGGAACCATTCCTTATCACATGGGCGAAATATACGGGGTCAAACCTGTTTCCAGGATGGAGGGACATAATTTCGAGCTTACCTAAATCGGTCCACTCTTCTCTTTTCATCAAATGCAAACGGCTTGCGTTAAAGGATTTAGCAAGACGCTTAAAAGCTAATTCTGATGCAAAAATTGGAATATTAGTCTCTAATGATTTCAAAGTTTCCTCATGACAGTGGTCGGAGTAGGATTGTGAAATGACGATCGCGTCATACTGTTGTATTTCAGAGGGCGAAACCGGATCAACAATGTGCCACTGTTGATTCAACCAAGTAAAACTATCTATTTCTGAGCCTATTAGCCATGGGTCGATAATTAGAGCGCTGCCCCAATCTAGTCTCCATGATGTGTCCATGTTTAACCTCTGCAAGTTTATTTCCATAAAATCAATCAAAATATAAGTTGAATCGAAAATAGTGAATACCTAGCCGAGTATTGGCTACGGGAACTTTTATAATTGTTTTCCGTAAAAAAAGCAAACTCATTTACTCTAAACATCACTTTGAAAATACCTCATTTTCAATATATTATATTATTACTCGCCTTCAATTTAATAATTGGAGTGACTCGATCTATTGCCGGCATTGAAAAGATCCGGGCAAACTCACTTATAATTGATATGGGTGCCAGCCCTCAGAAAATCAGTAATGGATTGAAGCCTTATGGCTTGATCTATGATCTTGTTTCCAATCATTACTTACCAATTCAATGGGTGATCAACCCAATAAAAAATAAAGATGGTATCGATTTTTCATACAATGGAAAAGATTACCGTGGAGGTCCCTTTATCATTCCTAATGAATTTAGAACGCCAGCCATTGATGCGGTGGTAAGTTCATGGGAATCCCTTGGTGTTGAAATCGATACGATTACAAGTGCTATCAATGTGCCTGTCACTGTTGTTTTTACATATTTTCCTACCTGGACACTCGACTTTAAGAGTGGCAGCCTGGCAGAGGATTACTTTGAAAACGCCGGTATTCCTGAATCCTCTTATAAATTTGACTTCCCTCAAAATCTAAAAAGCTGTGATGATGTCTTTATACTTCCGCATGCAGATCCAACATGGGCTACACATAGTAACTTATACTGGTGGAATGCACCTGAAGATAGCGGTGGAGTTGCAGGTTGGATATGGTCGAGCTGTCATGCCGTAAGTGTATTTGAAAATCTATTCGATCCAGTTAATCCCTGGAGGAAAATGAATTTCCTGAGTCAAACTGGAGCTGTAAATTTCAAGAATCACGCCGATGGCACTCCTGCGTATAACTATGCGCTCCCGAATGATCCAATAATGCAATTCATGGGAACCCTTGATGGGGCAACTCAGAATGGATCCGAGCAAATATACCTTCCGTTAACTGGAAGTTGGAGGCCTAGCACACAAGTAGGGGTTTGGGACCCGGATCATCCTGAAGTACCTTCCTTGTCACCGGGAAGAGCGGCAGCACTTGTATTTGGAAATGCCTTTGGGAATCCTCTAGCTGGTCGAGTAATGTACACCGGAGGCCACTCTCATAATAAAGGTCCCATGATGGATAGAGTTGCGGCGCAGAGAACCTTTTTTAATTTTGCGTTTCAAGCAGTAGGAGCAAGAGCTACTCATCCTATTTGTGATATTCCGGATGTTTTAAGAATTGGTAATCCAGTAGTTTTAAGTGTTGCAGCAGAAAATGGAAAGTCAATGACCGAATTTGGTATCGAATGGTCGGCTGGATGTTCCGGAAATTTTAGCTCAACAACTGATTCTATTGTTACATTTACTCCTACTTCGGTAACAGACGATTGTTTTTTCCGAGTTACGATATTCGATACATGTGGCAGACCAACATTCTGCTATAATACTATCAGAGTTGAACCGGATCCTCTACCACCTATAGCTGAACGTGATACTGCACAAACAAATCCATACACGGATGTAACTTACGATGTGTTATTCAATGACTTCGACCCGAACTATGATTCAATGTATGTTTCCGGATTTATTGGCAGCAACCCAACGGCGGCTGGTGGGCTTTTCACAAACAATAATGATGGAACTGTAACTTATGCTCCACTCCCATCTTATACCGGATTTGACTCACTACAGTATATAGTTTGCGATACTACCGGCTTATGCGATACCTCGATGATCGTGATAGACATCACTTATCCTGATTCTGATGCAGACGGTATCACGGACGACATCGATATTGATGATGACAACGACGGGATAAGAGATATCGATGAAGGCGATGGTGTTAATCCATCCGCAGACGCTGATGTTGATGCTATTCCAAATTTTATCGATACGGACTATCCTGGGTTTTCTGATGTGAATTCTGATGGCATCAATGACATTTTCGATACCGATCTCGATGGGATAGCGGATCATCTTGATCTTGATACCGACAATGACGGAATACCTGATGCACTTGAAGCCAATGGTGGAACCGCTACAGGATTATATTCAAGTACTAATGCAAGAATTGGTGGCCTTGTTGGACCTAATGGATGGCCGGATACAGTCGATAATATTGAAACCACAAATGCTGCACTTCCTTTACCTGACTCTGATGGAGATGGAATAAAAGACTTTAAAGATCTGGACAGCGATGATGATGGGATCCAGGATATCATTGAAGCTGGTGGCGTAGATGTAAATAGTGATGCTATAGTAGATAATTTTACTGATGTTAACTCCGATGGACTAGATGATCAAATACTATCTTCTCCATTACCAATAACCAATACAGATGCCGATGCATATATATTCTATGACTATATCGACATCGATTCTGATGACGATGGCATTATAGATAATATTGAGAGTCAGTCTACCAGTGGCTATACCGCACCTATTTCATCAGATACTGATGGAGATGGATGGGATAATGCATATGATTCCGATAATGCAGGTACCGCAATTGTCTTAAATGATCATGATGGAGATAATATCTATGATCTACATGATACAGATAGTGATAATGATCTGGTAGGAGATTCCATCGAAGGACATGATCTTGATTCAAACGGTGTAGCAGATCTCAGTTTTTCCGGAGCGGATGCGGATAGCGATGGTTTGGATAATGCTTATGACCCAGATTTTATTGTTTGTACTGCAACTGCACTCGGGCAGCCAGCAAATGGTGGTTGTGCCGCATTACAAGATTTTGATGGCCTTCAAGATAGAGACTGGAGAGATGCAGATGATGATAACGATCGAGTACTTACGAAGAATGAAATACCGGATGCGGATGCGAATGGCCAGCCGGATTATCTGGAAGCAGCCGGGAACTGTGTACTTCCCGAAGTTTTATATCTGGATAAAACAGTGGATACAATATACCAGGCGACAGCTTGTAATTCCTCAGGTGTTACTAATCGCGATTCTGCAGTAGGCTTACCTGACGGGCAATTGACCGGACTTCTTCAGAATAATGATTATATCATTATCGATTTTGGAACCCCAATCCCTAAGGATGCGACGATCTGGATACATGCGAGCGGCAGTGGAAATCTCAGAGTACTTCGAAGTTCAGGCATACCACCTTGTGCCTTTAGTGGCGTTGTGCTGGATAACAACCTCCCGGTTGTTCCAAGTGGTTCAACAACTCTGACCTGGTCTTCACCAATCATTATCATAGACGGAATATTGTCATCAAATCTTCAAATCGATGCAGTTTATGCAATTGTTGATAGTTCACAATGTGTGAATCCCAAACCCATTGCAGGTGATGACAGTTATACAGTATACACAAATCAGTCAATTTCTGCTAATGTGTTGATCAATGATGTCGATCCACTCCAAGATACGCTGTTATTTTCTGGATTTGATCTTATATCACCAGGTGTATCTGTTGCGGTAAATCCAGATAAAACCCTTCGAATTACACCAACACCAAATTCAGTCGGAACAGATAGTTTTCTTTACTATGTCTGCAATCGATATGGAGATTGCGACACCGCTCTTGTTGAACTGGAGGTTTTATCCAGCGGGTGCCCGAATGGAACTCAGCTATTGATAAAATATGATACACTCTACGCAGATACTATAATTGAATGCCGTGTAGACAACAATGATAATTCAGACAGATGCGACCCGGAAATTCTGGGTGTGCCTGATAATTCAGCAACATCCAGTGATTTTAAAAGAGTAAATGACTCAACAATTGTGAAGTTTGCTCAGGTGATTCCTGCGGTGGTTACAAATCCCTGGATCAATATCTTTGTCGATGATGCAAAGTGGAGTTCCACGGTTGGAACTGGAATTGAGGTCAGTGTATCTCTTGACAATAACTCTTATACAATACTCGACAGTTTATATAAACCGAATGTAACAACAAATGTAACGTATGGATCCTCATTCAACACATATATAGTCACGACTATGTCTGAGATTCCGTTCCAGTATGTTAAAATAAAGCATCTTGGGAGTGATAACGAGGAGGCAAATATTGAAGCTATCGAAGTAGTGTTCGAAACTCAAGACTATTGTTCAAATGGATTCAGACCCACAGCTTTAGATGATACAGGTTCAACGAATGCAAACATCTCCAAAAATTTACAGGTTTTATTGAATGACTTTGATCCACTAAACGACACACTTGTACTTACATCAATTGTCGATAGTTCAAGCCTTACAGGTTCCGTTTCATTCCAACCAAATGGATCGATCGATTATACACCCGAACTAAATGTAGTTGGTTTTGATACCTTTTCATATTCTGTTTGTGATACTCATAGCAGCAGCAATGGCTTATTTGAGCGAAGACTTATTGTGAACGCTGAAGATGCAGAACAAACGATTGATTCATTTAATTCTGCAGATTATGGACTTTACAATGATCTGGGAGAAGTTGACCCTGCAAACACAGATTCAAATTTAGTCGCCATGAGATTTTCAAACATCCTTATCCCGGATGGAGCTGTGATAGATAGTGCCAGGTTATTATTAACCTGCGCTGAAAATGGGTCATCTAACTTGAACATCTATATCATGGGGACCGCCGAAGATCATTCGAATGATTATTCTTCGGGGCAAATACAAAATAGAAATCTAGGCACCTCAAGAGTAAACTGGAATATTGGAACAACTTCATGGGTGTTAGATAATCAGTATATCTCTCCTGACATTTCATCAATTATCAAAGAAACAATTTCAAGGCCTGGTTGGAATTATGGCAATCACCTCTCTTTGATTTTCAAAGGGACTGGAAACAGAAGAGTATTTTCTTATGACAATGATCTAACTAAGGCTCCGGTTTTACAAGTATTCTATAAAACTGCGGGGTCCTGCGATACTGCAACAGTTATCGTTAATGTAAAAAACAAACGCCCTATTGCAGTAGATGATAAGGATACAATGGAAATCAATACCTCGAGTGTAATTTTTCTAACAGCTAATGATATTGAGCCTGATGGAGGGAATCTTGTCATTACAGAAGTTATAAATCAGACCAACAACAACTCGGTCACCTTTATTAATCAAGATACACTCTTAACTTACCTTCCAGAACCTGATTTTATCGGAAATGACACGCTGTGGTATGTCGTTTGTGATGATCAAATACCATCGGGTTGTGACACTGCAGAACTCATAGTAACTGTTACACCATTTGTAAATGATCCTCCAATTGCAGTTACAGATTATGATACTACCGAAGAAAATGAGAATATCGTGATCTACATGTATAACAATGATATTGAACCCGATTTTCAAAATATTGTTCGGGGTGGAATTGTCGACTCAACAGTTAATGGGAACCTCATTCACAATCCATTGTTTGGCGTAATTTACATACCTGACCCTTCTTTTAATGGCTTGGATTCATTCACCTATCAAATATGTGATGATTACTCGCCTGCACTATGTGATACAGGAGCAGTATATATCACAGTGACTTCTCCTACAAATGATCCTCCAACTCCATATAATGATTATGCAACTGCATATCATACCTATACAACAACGATCAACGTCTATAACAACGATGTTGATGAGGAAGGCCCAATTGATACATTCAGTGTTACCATTACAGCAACGCCAAACAATGGAACTGTAATAAACAACGGAGATGGAACCATAGACTATACACCAACAGCTCCATATGTTGGAATCGACACTTTTGAATATTCGATCTGTGATCTGGGATCACCATTACCAGCAGAATGCGCTACTGCATTTGTATTTGTAACAGTATATGCTGCCAATACTCCTCCAATAGCGATCGATGATTATGACACCACTTCAGTTAATCAAGTGTGGTATATCGATGCTACAGATAATGATTCTGATCTGGAAAGTTCAACATTATCAGCGAGCGCTGGCCCTCTGGTTCCATCCAACGGAGTTTTTACCGTATTTCCCAATGGAATAATTGAGTACAAACCTGACTCTTTATATGTAGGGACAGATTCTTTCAGCTACATCATCTGCGATGATGGAGGCCCAATCATGTGTGATACAGCGACAGTGTATATGTTCGTGCAAAACAACCCACCAATAGCTAATATAGACTATTACTTTGCTAACCCTGATTCAATGGTATTTATGTATGTTTCCGATAACGATGCTGATCCAGATGGACATTATATCCAAATAACCAGTGCCGGAAGTGATGCAAACAACGGGATGACGATCAAAGGTGGTACGGTAACATTGCAGGGAGATACAGCAGTAACATATACGTCTGCTCCTGCCTTTACAGGAATTGACACCTTCTATTACAGTATCTGTGACACTCAAAATCCTTCCTTATGCGATACTGGCCTTGTTATTGTTACTGTGGTGATCGAAGATTGTGATAACAATATTGATGATGATGGAGATGGATTAGTAGATTGTTTCGATTATGGTTGCATTCCTCCAACTCCGGATACCATTTATTCCAGTGCAAATTATATCTGTTCTAATGCTTTAGGAGAAGTGTTCAGTACTGATTCAGTTTACGGAGCAGGAGTCTCATATGTCTGGTCAGTTCCAGCTGGTGCGACCATTACTTCTGGTCAGGGAAGTGGAGAAATTACGGTAGATTGGGGTACGACGAGTGGCCAGGTTTGTGTAATATCTACTAACGGATCTTGTAACAGCTCGATGAGGTGTAGATTCTATAGCTCAATAAATAAGCCGGATAAACCAGCACTGATAAATCACTAAAAAATTCGATCATTTTATCGATTAATGAAACACACATATAATTTATTCGTAAATAAGATTAAATAATTACACACGCGAAAGCGGGCAAATACCCTTGAACCAGGTTCAGGGGTTTTGTTTTTATATGAACCTTCCAAATGTGTTCTCTCCACTCTCAGCATAGTAATCATATATACTAATTAATAAATTGTCCTATAAACCCTATATTTGCTTTAGATATAGAACGTCTATTTCTACTGAAAGCCCTTATCATGAAGCAAATATTTACTATAGTACTCATAGTTCTGATATGCTTTAATCTTTATTCTCAGGAAAACAGAATAAAGGTCAAAACTCAGAATGACATACCTGCCCACTTTACAACGAATCCTTTAAATCCTAAATTGGAAGGTCAACGAATTATTCCGAGAAAGATCACACTCTATATTTTCAGTGAAACAAAAATTGATGGTCAGGAATATGTTATTGTCAAAACAGGATCCCAGAAGGGTATTTTGAGTGTAAATGAGGAGTACCGTGTAGTTAAGAATCAATTTTATCTGGTTAAGAAAGAGGATCTGGTAAGAAGTACTAGCCCGGTTAACAAAAAACTACAGATCTCATCTACAAGTGAAAGGTTTTATTGGGAAACATTATCTGATATTCATGTTTACAAGTGCAATTTCAATTCTGCAGGGCTTCCAGAAGCTCAAATGGGGGAAAGGGATTGGCTTCCTGAAGGAACCGGGTTTGTTACTGTTGGCAAGCTTACACAAGCAATATCTAATGAAGAAGAAACTTCAAATGATGGGTTTTACGATGATGGTAGTGTTTCCAAAGTAGAGAATGTTTATATCATCAAACTCGTCAACTACAAACATGAAAAAAATCTGGATAAAGCTCAACGTGAGATCCTATATACTAAGTTTGCGCAATTCAGCATAGATCCATATGGCGTTCAAGCAGATGAAGACGGATCAGATTCCAGGCCATCACTTACTAAATTTTATTATATCAAAGACGAAATTCTGGAATCACCATATAGTAGAAAAGTTTATGAAATCGGCAAAAATAGTATCCAATTGAGTTTTGGGGCATTAACTGTTCCTATTAAGATGAGATTAGGAAACAACAAAGACAGTAATGGTGATCCAACCGATAATGATGAAGACCTCGATTTCGATATATCAACAGATCTGTCTGTCGGACCATTTGCCGGAGTGAAGTGGCGCATAAACAAAGTCCTACCATGGTATTTTACAATGGGTGGAACTTTTGCTTTATCTTTTGTTAGTATAAATTCTGATGTTGTGGTGCCAAATAGAGTCGTATCTCCAGAAACAGTAGCTGGAGTTACTTTTGCAATAACGCCTGCACTTTTTGAATTCGACAATTTTCAAATCGGGACCGCGTTTGGGGTCGATCTTGTCGGGAAGGATAATAACGCCTGGATCTATAACAAAAAACCGTGGTTTTCACTTGCTATCGGTTATAACTTTCTTAAGCCCAAAGAAGGAAGTGATTAACATTTGAGTAGTATTTTTGAAATCATGTCAGAAAAATTTCAATCTAAAATCGACCAGTTTGATGGTGATCTTTGGGGATTTCATTTCAAAGTGGAAAAATCCATTGCGGAAAAGCTAATAGATGGTAAAAACAGACGAGTGGTCTGTACGATCAACAATTCTCACTCCTATCAGTGCGGTTTAATGCCCTATGGAGATGGTGACTATTTCATCAACGTAAATAAAACGATCAGAACTAAACTTAATCTCTCAGAAGGTTCTAAGGTTGATATCGTCCTGGAAAAAGATGAGTCAAAATACGGACTTCCAATGCCAGAAGAGTTTGAGGAAGTGTTAAATCAAGATAAAAAAGCTAACAAATATTTTCATGAACTCACACCTGGAAAGCAGCGAACTCTCTTATATATCGCCAGCAATCCTAAAAATACAGACAAGCGTATAAGAAAGGCATTTATCATTGCTGAACATCTAAAATTTAACTCAGGTAAAATAGATTACAGACAACTTAACTCAGAACTAAAACAAAAACTCTAGTTCAGGCCGAAAGCTTTTTTTAGATAACTCTCAGCCATTCTATTTGCCATCTGGGCTGCATTTTCATCATAGCGCTCGCTACTTGGGTTTGCAAATGCATGATCAGCTTCAAAAAATTCGAAGCTGAATCCTTTTTCAGCCTCTTCCATAGCTACTCTAAAATTTTCCACCATTTCATGATCAATCCAGCCATCTAATGATGCAAAAATTCCAAGAACATCACAGTTCAAGGTTCTAAGTCGGCTTACATCCATAGAAGGCTGTCCATAATAAATAACACAACCGATACTTTGACTACTAGCAAGAATAGCTGTTTCCAAAGAAAGCCCACCACCAAAACACCAGCCGATGGTTGCAATCTTAGCATCTTTACCTGCATATGCTATGGCACCATTGATAATTTCTCTATTTCTATCAATACCGGCTCCTTTCATATACTTTGCAGCATCCTCTCTGTTATCTGCTACTTTCCCATCGTAAATATCCAGTGCAATGACATTAACACCGCCTTTAAATAGTTCATGATATCTATCCGCTTCCTTTTTAATGTGGTCATTCAGGCCCCACCACTCATGCAATACAAATAAATATTTATCGGACTTTTTATCAGCAGCAATAAAATAAGCATTCCCTTTCAGATTACCACCGGTTGGGAATTGTATCATATTCCCCTTTGGATCCTCGAGAACAAAAGGTTCGGGTATCTCATGCTCGACTCTGAAAGATTCATTTTCGCCAAGCATTGCGAATTTTGCTTGAGAGTCATCAGATAGGCAACACGAATTTTGTGCTGAAATATTCATAATTGATGTCGCAATTATAAGAACTGTAAACGCTAATGTTTTCATGATTTGAAATTTATTATCTAAAGATTTTAAAGTATAAATAAATCTATTTTTTATGTAACTTGTTAGACTAATTGTATCAACTCATGATACCTTTCTTCTATATAGCTCACCTCTGGTTGAATCGAATTTGGATTCGCAAATTAATGAAATTAATAATTATCAATAATGAGACATTTATTAAAAAATCTGTTTGGAATTCTGGTCCTGATCTTCTCCATTGAAATTTCAGCTCAGGACATATTGAATCTCAGCCTGGAACCTTCATCTCCTGAAGAAGGAGATTCAGTTCATATGATTGTTGATCTTCAATTTAGTAACTCGCAATGTGGGTTTCTTGGAACTCAGTTATCAGTCTCACCGGATTCGATTTTCATTAAGATCTGTCACTTTGAGGGACTATTCCCAGCGATCTGTAATATCTCCGACACCATATTGATCGGAGCGGATATGAGTGCCGGAGACTATACTATCGAATTGATCTCGAAAAATACAGGAAGCATGGTAGATCTTGTTTGCAATGTTGCAAATTCGGAATCGGACACAGCCTACCATAGTTTTACGGTATCAGAAAAATCTGTTGGGATAGCGGACATAAGAAATGCTGAAGTGAAATGGAATTCACTGGTGTATGATTATTTATATATTGAAAAACAGAAGAATCAGAAATGTAGTTTAAAAATTTATTCGACATCAGGACAATTTCTTCAAGAGCATCAAATAGTTGGAGAAATAAATAAAATAGATCTTTCCTTTCTCAGCAGTGGGGTCTACCTTCTCAAGATTTATCCAGAGTCAGGATTTTCTAAGAGCGGAATTATTTCCGTGATCAATTAGATTAGTTTTCAAGGCCTTAAATATTAAGAGAAAAAATTGAAACATTTTTGCCAAACAACCGTTTGGTAAAATGGAAAAAGTGTATTAATTTTGACCTGATATGCCGAAACAAAAAGTAGATGAAGCACACATCATTAAGGAGTCACTAAAACTTCTTAGGCAGAAATCATATCACACTACTTCGATGGCGGATATAGCAAATGCGTGCGGTTTACTTAAGGGTAGTTTATATCACTATTTTGACTCGAAAGAGGAATTGATGAGAAAAGTCATCTTATCTGTGCATGACTACTTTCGAAATGAGGTCTTTGTTCACGCATACGATGAATCTTTAAGTGCAGAATCACGATTACAAACATTAATAAATAAGTCAGAAGCAATTTTTATCGATGAAGAGAATGGTTGTATCATGGGAAATGTTGGAGTCGAGACTGCATTAGCAATACCTGAATTTGCTTCACTGATCCAAAGTTTTTTCAGAGACTTCTTCGATGCGATCAAAAATGTATATAGGGATAAATATCCTGAAGATATCGCAGATGAATTAGCAGAGCGAAGTGTTGCTGAGGTTGAAGGAGCACTAATGTTAGCAAGAATTTTTAACGATCAGCAATACTTGAAGAAAACACATAAACGAATACTTAACAGATTAAAAACAGATTAAGAATGGAGATAAGCACTCATCCGGAACAAGTTAAGATCACACCTGCACGGCAACGAAAAGTTAAAAAAGCAGCAGTGTTGGGATCTGGTGTTATGGGTTCGCGTATCGCGGCTCACTTTGCTAATATTGGACTTGAAGTCGTACTTCTTGATATCGTACCATTCGATATTTCTGAAGAAGAAAAAAACCACAAGGCGGCAAGAAACAAGCTTGTAGACTCATCACTTAACAGTGCAATAAAAGCCAATCCTTCCCCGATCTATGATAAAAGTTTTGCCAGCAGGATCAAAACTGGAAATTTTGAGGACAATATGGATTTGATCTCAGAATGCGACTGGATCATCGAGGTGGTTATCGAGAATCTGGATATCAAAAAGAAGGTCTTTGAGCAGGTTGAAAAACACAGGAAACCCGGGACTTTGATCTCATCAAACACTTCCGGAATTCCAATTGAATTGATGCTTGAGGGTCGATCCGAAGATTTTAAGAAACACTTTGTCGGGACACACTTTTTCAACCCTCCACGATATTTAAAACTATTAGAAGTTATACCATCTTCAGAAACTGACTCAGAGATCGTCGATTTCTTCATGTCATATGGTGAAAAGTTTTTAGGAAAGACAACAGTTCTATGTAAGGATACTCCCGGTTTCATCGCCAATCGTATCGGTGTCTTTTCGATCATGGCCATTTTCCACCTTATGGCAGAGATGGATCTAAGTATTGAAGAGGTGGATGCACTTACCGGCCCGATCACCGGTCGGCCAAAATCCGCTTCTTTCAGGACGTGTGATATTGTAGGTTTAGACACTTTAGCGAAAGTCGCATTAGGAATGAAAGAAAATTGCACGGGTGACGAATCTGCAGAAACATTTGCAATTCCCGACTATGTCAACAAAATGATCGAAAACAAGTGGTTGGGGGATAAAAGTAAGCAAGGCTTTTACAAAAAAGTTAAAAATGATGAAGGTAAGAGTGAGATCCTGGCATTGAATATCAAAACGATGGAGTACGAGCCAAAATCGAAACCTCGTTTCGATTCAATCGGCAATGTTAAAGGAATTGATGATTTAAACAAACGTTTAAAAGCGCTTTATAGTGAATCCGATAAAGGAGCAGAATTTCTGAGAAAATTATCATCTCACATCTTCCAATACTGTTCGATGAGGATACCGGAAATTTCAGATGAATTGTACAGGCTAGATGATGCAGTTAGAGCCGGCTATGGGTGGGAATTAGGACCATTCGAGCAATGGGATGCGCTAGGAATCAAGGAAGCTGTAGAAATGATGAAGGGATATGGATTTGAACCTGCTTCCTGGGTCGAAGAAATGTTGAAAGCAGGTCATGAGAGCTTCTACATCACTGAAAGTAATGTTAAAAAGTACTACGACATTCAAAAGAAGCAATACGTGGCTGTTCCCGGCAGAGAAGCTTTCATTATACTGGATGATCTGCGCGGACAAAAACCGATTTGGAAAAATGCAGGAACAACAATTCATGATATCGGAGATGGTGTAATCAACCTGGAGTTCCATACTAAAATGAATTCCATGGGTGCAGAAGTCATCGAGGGAATAAATAAAGCTATCGATGTCGCGGAAAAAGATCACCGCGGACTTGTGATCGGGAACGATGCACCAAATTTCTCTGCAGGTGCTAACCTAGCCATGATATTTATGCTGGCTATTGAACAGGAATTCGATGAGTTAAATTTTGCAATTGCTGCGTTTCAGAAAACGATGATGAGGGCAAGATATTCGTCAATTCCGGTCGTCAACGGCCCTCATGGTCTAACCTTAGGAGGTGGCTGTGAATTATCGATGCACTGTGATGCTGCAGTTTGTGCTGCAGAGACCTACATCGGTCTGGTAGAAGTTGGTGTTGGAGTAATACCAGCCGGGGGTGGCACAAAGGAGTTAGTTCTGAGAGCATCTGATTCTTTCACAAAGGATGATCCTATGTTACCAAAGCTTCAGGATGCATTTGTAAATATAGCCACTGCAAAAGTTGCGACATCAGCACATGAAGGGTTTGATATTGGTGTGCTCGATGAAAAGAAAGATGAGGTCGTCATTAATAGCAATCGTGTGATCGCTGAGGCGAAAAGAAAAGTATTGGAGTTGAGCGAACAAGGGTATTCTCAACCTATCGAAAGAGATGATATTCTTGTGCTAGGCAGAACTGCCTTAGGAGGTCTCTACGCCGGTGCCGAAGCATTTTATATCGGTAATTATGCGACAGAGCACGATAAAAAGATCGCTAATAAACTCGCGTTTGTAATGGCTGGTGGAGATCTTTCTATGCCAACGAAGGTATCTGAACGCTATCTTCTGGATCTTGAAAGAGAAGCATTTTTAAGCCTTCTAGGTGAAAAGAAAACGCTTGAAAGAATTCAAAGCATTCTAAATAGTGGTAAACCATTGAGAAACTAAATTTAAAACGACAAAAATCAGAATAATGCAAAACGCATATATTATAGCAGGATACAGAACAGCAGTTGGGAAAGCCAAAAAAGGTGGTTTTCGATTTACTCAACCTGTAGATCTTGCAGCAGATGTGATCAATCATTTAATGAAGAGTGTGCCAAATCTGGATCCTACACTTGTAGATGACCTTATTGTCGGGAATGCAGTTCCAGAAGCAGAGCAGGGTTTACAAATGGCAAGATGGGTAGGTATACGATCTAATTTACCTGTTGAAGTACCGGGAGTAACTGTGAACAGATATTGCGGTTCCGGTGTCGAAAGTATTGCGCTGGCAACAGCGAAAATACAATCCGGTATGGCTGATGTTATTGTCGCCGGTGGTACAGAATCGATGTCTTTAGTCCCTACAATTGGATACAAAACTGTTCCAAACTACGAAGTGGCAAAAGAGCATCCAGATTATTATATCGGAATGGGTTTGACAGCTGAAGAGATCGCTTCGAAATACAAGATCTCCCGTGAAGATCAGGATGAATTTTCCTATCAATCACATATGAAAGCGATCGATGCCATCGAGAATGGAAGGTTTAAAGATGAGATCGTTCCAGTAGAGATCGAGGAAGTCTATTACGACAACGGAAAAAGATCAAACAGAACTTTTACTGTCGATACGGATGAAGGACCCAGAAAAGACACCTCTGTAGATGTTCTTGCAAAACTAAGACCAGTCTTTAAGCAGGGAGGAAGCGTAACCGCCGGGAATTCTTCACAAACCTCAGATGGTGCTGCTTTTGTCGTTGTTGTCTCCGAAAGCAAGTTGAAAGAATTGAATATCGATCCGATCGCAAGAATGATTACAGTTGCCTCAGTTGGGGTTAATCCAAGAATCATGGGTATTGGACCGGTTGAAGCTATTCCAAAAGCTTTGAAACAAGCTAATATGAAACTCAGTGATATCGATCTGATCGAATTGAATGAAGCATTTGCAGCACAATCATTGGCTGTCATAAGAGAAGCCGGACTTAATCCTGAGATCACTAATGTAAACGGTGGAGCAATTGCTCTTGGACATCCATTAGGGTGCACAGGTACAAAATTAACAGTACAGATCCTTAATGAATTGAGGAGAAGAAAGAAAAAACATGGACTTGTTACTGCCTGCATTGGAGGCGGACAAGGAATCGCAGCAGTTTATGAACTGTTGAATTAAATAAACAGAAATAGCTTTAAAAAAGTAAACAAAAGACGGCTAATCCTCGTCTAATAATTATAAACCCTGGTTGATTAAAATAGATCTAAAATGGAAACTTCAGTAAAAAAATCAAAAGTCCTTCGCGGAGGAGAGTTTATCATTCGTGAATCAAAGGCGGAAGAGACTTTCATCAAAGATGAAATGAACGAAGAGCAATCGATGTTTGCAAATATGACAAGGGAATTCGTCAATACACGAGTAATGCCTAATGTTCCCAAAATTGACAAGCAAGACTTTGAATTGGCAGTTCAACTTATCAATGAAGCAGGAGAGCTTGGAATCCTGGGAGCTTCCCTTCCTACAGAATATGGAGGCATGGGAGTAGATTTTAATACGGAAGCGATTCTATCGGAAGAGCTCGGTATGTGTCATTCTCTTGGTGTGTCTATAGCTGCACACACAGGAATTGGTACGCTTCCAATTTTATATTATGGTACTGAAGATCATAAGAAGAAGTACCTGCCCGGATTAGCAACTGGACAACTAAAAGCAGCCTATTGCCTTACTGAACCTGGTTCAGGTTCTGATGCATTGGCTGCTAAAACAAAAGCTATACTTTCAGATGATGGTTCTCACTATGTAGTTACCGGACAGAAAATGTGGATCACCAATGGTGGCTTCGCTGATATGTTTATCGTTTTTGCACAAGTAGGAGGAGATAAATTTACAGGGTTCGTTGTAGATGCGAAGTCTGAAAATATCAATTTGGGAGCTGAGGAAGATAAGATGGGAATTAAAGGATCATCAACCCGACAAGTATTTTTTGAAGGTGTGAAAGTTCCTAAAGAAAATGTACTCGGTGAAATTGGTCAAGGACACAGAATTGCATTTAACGTCCTGAACATTGGAAGATTCAAGTTATGTGCAATGGTCATGGGTGGATGTAAAGCCAGTATTGGAAATGCAACCAAGTATGCCAATGAAAGGATCCAGTTTAAAGTACCTATTTCATCTTTTGGGGCAATTAAACACAAGATTGCTGAAATGGCTATCAGAACTTATGCTGTTGATGCTGCTACCTATCGAACAAGTGGATTGATAACGGACATGATCAGTTCTTTAAAAGCTGAAGGTAAAAGTGGCTGGGAAGCTAAATTGCAAGCTGCTGAAGAGTATAGTATCGAATGTGCAATGTTGAAGGTCTTCGGTTCTGAAACATTAGACTATTGTGTCGATGAAGCGGTTCAAATTTATGGTGGTACAGGGTTTTCTGAAGAATACCCCGTCGCAAGAGCATACAGAGATTCCAGAATAAATAGAATATTCGAAGGGACGAATGAAATTAATCGTCTGCTTACTGTCGATATGCTATTGAAAAAAGCTCTAAGAGGAGATCTCGATCTGTTATCTTCTGCGATGGCAGTTCAGAAAGAACTTATGGCTATTCCGGATTTTGGCACTAATGGAGACACGGCACTTTTCCATGAAGAGAAAAAGGCAATTCAAAATGCAAAAAAAGCAGCCCTTGTAGTTGCCGGTGCAGCTGTTCAGAAATTTCAACAGAAACTACAGCACGAACAAGAGATCATTATGTATATCACAGATATGTTAATTGACATCTTCGCTGCAGAAAGTACGTTACTAAAAACTGAAAAACTTGCTCATTTAAAGAGCGAAGAAGAAGCAAGTCTTCAAATCGATATAAGTAAGACTTTCATTTCTGATGCACTGGAAAGAATCCATCAGAATGGTAAAAGTGCAGTGAATGGTTTTGCCGAAGGTGATGAACAACGAGTTATGTTGATGGGAATTAAACGCTTTACAAAATACAAGCCGTTTAACACTATCCAGGCAAGAAGAAGAATTGCGGATGCCATTATCAAAGCATCAGATTATTGTTTTTAATCTAATCCATATAGATAATAGGAACCTTTGTGGTACAGAAGGGAAGATTTTAGATCTTCCCTTTTTTTTATGGAAAGAAAGTAATCTATATCATATTTCTCATCAAGCGATTTTACTCTTTCAATTGGTATTTCCCGATATTCTCTTTGTATCTCTGAACTGGATTTTTGAATATCAGCTATCTTAAGCGGCTCTCCGTATATGTCGCTCAATCTGACATACCATTCATGCACATGTTCAGCGGACTGAGGGAAGTGCTTTACAGAGACAACCATTGGTCTTTCTGCAAGTGTATAGAAGTTTTGGAAAAAGGGGTTGACTAAAAACAATGCATCTTCTTCGGTATTGGTACGGATCCAGGAACACATCTCTACTATATCATCGGTGAGGTCGGCTCCTGCGATGGGTCGTTTATCAAAAAAGGCTTCTACTCTTCCGGGAAAAATTGTAGCGAAGAAAACTACGAACAAAGCAACACTACTTAATGCGAAAATACCATCGAGCCATTTTCTGGACTGTTTTAGACGTACCGCCAGGAACTCGAATAAAATTGGTAAAATGACAATAAATGCAAACAACGGCAGGATCGCATCCGGGTAACGAAACCAGTAAAACTTGAGAAGGGTATACTTTCCTGTCCAATAAAGAATGAATCCAATGAGCATGAAAACAAGGGAAGCAAGTGGAATTGAAACCAATAATTTCAACAGAACATCTTTTGATCTAAAGAATACAATAATGAGCACAAGAATTGAAATTCCACCAAAAGAAATGGCGTGATCCATATTCCATGTCGAAGGTAGCACATGGTGCGGTACTCTTATCAGCGTATATATAAGGTCCGGATCCGGAGATAACGTTTGAGGAGATTCAAAGAGAAATTTTAAGATGAAAAACAAGCCAAAGCTACCAGCAACAACCCCGATCCAACTGTTGCGAAAGAATGAACTGATATATGGTTTAAACTCATGAGGATTCATGAACATTGCAATTACAAATGTTAATGCTGCAAAAGCTCCAACCAAAACATGAAAAGATACTGCTAAACCACAGAAAAGGAAGAAGAGTTTAAAGTCTTTTTTCAACCATCTCAAAATTGCTAAAAGAACAAAGGAATACGCAATTGATTTCGATTCAAGTCCATTGATCATCCATTCTCTGGCGCCGACAGAATGGTTGTTTGAATACAAGAACAGGAAAGGGATAAAAAACCAAAATGGAATTTTATAGTAATTGGAAATTTGCTGTGCAAAATAAGAGAATACCGTAATAAAGAATAGCCTTCCAACTACTGAAACTGCTTCTAAAGGTAAAAATGTTGCAAGTGACCCGAAGATCATATTAAACAGGAATCGATAATTCCCTTCAAGGTTTGTACCTAAATACCAGTCTCCCGGGATCCAGTCCGGATTTACAACGTGCTTTGCAACCGGAAGCAGATCTGCTTCATTGACTAATAAAATATACTTAAAGAGATGCTTCCCAATTAGAAACAGAAAAACAGCAATAAATACCTGATATTTTTTAAGAAAATTAAGCATCTCCGATGCTTAAACCGTTGCGTTCTGTTTCTTTATCAGATTGAGTGCGCTTCCATGCTTGAACCATTCAAACTGGATCTCATTCAATGTAGTTGCTAATGGGATCTCGCTTTGATTGCCATTGCTGTGGTAAGCGATCAATGTTAACTGATCACCTGGTTTAAAGTTCTCAAGTCCTACAATGTCCAGTTTATCATCTTCATGAATTCGACCATAGTCTGATTTCTCAACAAATGTAAGTGGTAAAACTCCTTGTTTTTTCAAGTTAGTCTCATGAATTCTGGCAAAGGATTTTACGATCACTGCTCTAACTCCGAGATGTCTTGGCTCCATGGCAGCGTGCTCTCTTGAAGAACCTTCCCCGTAGTTTTCATCACCAACCACTATAGTTCCAATTCCTGCCGCTTTGTATGCTCTTGCAGTAGCAGGGACGGGGCCGTATTCTCCTGTAAGTTGATTTATAACAGTATTTGTTTTTTCATTAAAGGCATTTACAGCACCGATGAGCATATTATCCGAAATATTATCCAGATGCCCTCTAAACCTAAGCCACGGACCGGCCATCGAAATGTGGTCTGTGGTACATTTTCCCAATGCCTTAATTAGAAGTCGCATACCTTTCAGATCTTTTCCGTCCCAGGCTGAAAAGGGCTCTAAGAGTTGCAGTCTTTTTGATTCTGGATTTACATGGATATCTATATTACTTCCATTCTCTGCCGGAGATTGGAAACCCGGATCTTTCACATCAAATCCTTTTTCAGGCAGCTCATCACCGAAAGGTGGATCGAGAAGCACATCATCTCCATTTTCGTTCATTAAAGTATCTGTAAGCGGATTAAAGGTGATATCTCCTGCGATTGCCATGGCAGTGACTATTTCCGGTGAAGCAACAAAGGCATGCGTATGCGGATTACCATCATTTCTTTTTGCAAAGTTTCTGTTAAAAGATGTGATGATCGTGTTTGCTTTATCCGGATTATTCGTGTGTCTAGCCCACTGACCGATACAAGGTCCACATGCATTTGCAAGCACTACACCGCCTATTTCTTCAAAAGCATCCAGAAGACCGTCTCTTTCTACTGTATATCTTACCTGTTCAGATCCGGGAGTAATCGTGAATTCTGATTTAACCTTTAAATTTTTTGCTTCAGCTTGTCTTGCTACAGAAGCAGCTCTGTCGAGGTCTTCATAAGATGAGTTCGTACAAGATCCGATGAGACCCACTTCAATTTTAAGAGGCCAGCCATTCGTCATGGCAGCATCTTTCAATTCTGAGATCGGCCAGGCAGCATCCGGTGTAAAAGGTCCATTCACATGAGGTTCGAGTTCAGTCAAGTTGATCTCAATAACCTGATCAAAATACTTTTCAGGATCAGCATATGTTTCAGGATCAGCTTTGAGATGTTCAGAAACTTGGTCTGCTAATTCGACAACATCCGTTCTATCTGTAGCTTTTAAGTATCTTCTCATCGAATCATCATATCCAAAGATCGAGGTAGTAGCACCGATCTCTGCACCCATGTTACAAATTGTTCCTTTCCCTGTGCAAGATATTGACTCGGCACCAGGACCAAAGTATTCCACGATAGCTCCTGTACCACCTTTAACGGTAAGAATTCCGGCAACTTTAAGAATAACATCTTTCGCGGCTGTCCAACCATTCATTTTCCCGCTTAACTTAACACCGATCAACTTTGGCATTAGCAATTCCCATGGCATATCCGCCATCACATCGACAGCATCTGCTCCACCAACCCCAATGGCAACCATACCTAATCCGCCTGCATTCACTGTATGCGAATCCGTTCCGATCATCATACCTCCGGGGAATGCGTAATTTTCCAAAACAACTTGGTGAATTATACCTGCACCCGGTTTCCAAAAGCCGATTCCGTATTTATTGGAGACAGAACTTAAGAAATCGAAAACCTCTTTGTTGGTGCTTATCGATTCTGTAAGGTCTTTTTCTGCGCCATTTTTTGCTAAAATGAGGTGATCACAATGGACTGTGGTAGGAACTGCAGTTGAGGCTTTTCCAGCTTGCATGAACTGAAGCAAGGCCATCTGAGCTGTTGCATCTTGCATTGCAACTCTATCCGGTGAAAAATCCACATAAGACTCTCCCCTATCAAACTCTTTTAATTTTTCTGTTTCATGTAGATGAGAGTAGAGAATTTTTTCTGTCAGAGTAAGTGGTCGATTTACAATTTCTTTTACTTTATTGATTCTGGAGGGAAGGTCGTTATAAACCTTTTTAATCATGTCGATGTCGAACGCCATATTGAGTATGTTTTGTACTTTTAAGAACCGAGTATAATTAAAATTGATTCAACTATATTCACCCGCGAATATAGGAAATTAAGCTATTATAATTACTGTAGATTGAACGCTGGACTTAAGCAATATATAATTTTAGCGCTGAGATCGATACGCTACAATTTGCTAAGATCGATCCTTACACTCAGCATTATTTCTTTTGGAATTATGGCTTTGGTAGGCATACTTACGGCAATAGACAGTATTGAAAACTCAGTAAAATCGAGTTTCTCTGAGTACGGGGCTAGCTCGTTTACAATCCAAAACAGTGAGCAGCTAATTGTAAGGGGAGGTGGGTTTCATGGTCCTCCTCAAAGTAAGAACCCTCCTATATCAATAGATCAAGCAACAGATTTTAAGGATCGTTTTCCATATGAAGCATTTATTTCGGCTTACTACGAAGTTTCTACATGGGCAACCGTTAAACACCGATCCAATAAAACTAATCCTAATGTAACGGTAATTGGCATCGACGAAAATTATCTTTCAGCTTTTAATGAAAACATAGAAAGTGGTAGAAATCTTACTAAGGAAGAGATCATTAGCGGAAGCAATTATGCCTTAGTTGGCAAAAGTTTGGTAAAAAATATATTTAATGTAGAAGATTCTGTAGTTAATAGTTTGATCTCGATAGGCAATGTAAGGTACCGTGTGGCTGGAATACTCGAGTCGAAAGGCCAAAGTCAAAATACCACCGATAACAAGGTTCTGATCTCTTATGTCAATGCAAGGAGAAACTTCGGAGGAAGTGATGGGAATTTCAAGTTAAATATTTCTGTCGATAATCCAGAAAACATAAACTTTGCTGTAAGCGAAGCCACAGGGTTAATGCGGTCAATCCGAAAGTTGAAACTTAGCGAAGGGAACGACTTTGCGATCATTCAAAGTGAGAAGGTAGTTGAAGAGATGTTTTCTCAAATTCGCTTCATTGGAATTGCGGCATTCTTTATTGGCATCATCACATTGCTTGGAGCCGGGATCGGGTTGATGAATATCATGCTTGTCTCAGTAAATGAACGAACACGAGAGATTGGTGTAAGCAAAGCATTAGGAGCGACTAAGAAAGCAATCATGACCCAATACTTAACCGAAGCGACAGTTATTTGTCAGATCGGTGGAATTCTAGGTGTCATCTTAGGTCTGCTTGCAGGTAATGCTGTTTCAATACTCTTAAAATCAGATTTTGTAATTCCCTGGGCCTGGATGTTTATGGGACTTGCCTTTTGTTTCATAGTAGGGCTTGCAGCCGGTATATATCCTGCGATCCGTGCAGGTTCATTACATCCCGTCGAAGCATTGAGACATGAGTAATGAAGTTTAATATTGAAGAATATTCTAAAGAGTACATTGTGAATACTATAAAGACCAGAAAAGATGTACGTCATTTGGTGAATGTCTTTTATGCTAAAATTAGAAAAGATGAATTGTTAGGTCCTATTTTTAATAGTCAGATCTCGGCAGAAAAATGGCCCGAGCATCTCAATAGGCTAACTGATTTTTGGGAAAGTAATTTATTTGGTGTGGCAAAATTCATAGGAAATCCATCAACAAAACATATAAAAGTAGATGCTTCCATGGACTACACGATCGAACAAATCCATTTTGCAAGGTGGTTGCATCTCTGGTTTGAAACAATTGACGAACTTTACGAAGGAACACTTGCAACAAAAGCAAAGCAATCTGCTCGCAAGATGTCCACAGGTCAATATTTGGCAATATGGAATAATCGATCTGCTAAGAAAACAAAGCCAGAGTCAGAGTCAGAACCAGACTGATAGTTTTATGATTTACGTTGCGCAACAACCGGCTCTAGTGGTGATGCAAAAAAGTAACTCGTTTTGTTATATTCTAGCAATGAATTTAATTATCAAAATATTCGCAATACTAACGATACTGACAGGTATATCATTGCTTGTTAAACCTGAAGGTATTATTGGTTTGATAAATGATAACATCGAAAACATTTCATTATATATTTCTGCAATTGTGGCAAGGTTAGTTTTAGGAGGTATCTTTATAGTAGCAGCCGGGGAATCAAAATTTCCACATGTACTCAAATTTTTTGGTTATCTGTTTATAATAGCTGCCCTCATCTTTATTATTATAGGTCAAGAAAATTTTCAAGACTTCATTGCCACAATTATTCCTGCTGTCAAACCCTTCGCACCCATAAGTGGCCTCCTTTGTATTGTATTTGGAGGTTTCCTTATCTATGCATTTTCAAAGAAAAAAGAATTAGAACCACAATAAAATAAATATTGGAAGACAAAAATGCTATATCTGTTTTTCAGCACAGACCTTTTCAGTTTATATTCCTTAAAAAATGAACGTAGAAAATATTTCTGCGAAATTAGCAGCATAAAAAGCTGATTATAGATGGAGATCAACGAAGAACTTATTTTCGAACAAACAACTAAGCTGCTTAACATAGCAGATAATGATGTAGTTAACGACCCTCTCCAGATTGCAGAAGAACTCAGAAGCATTATTAACTATCTGGACTGGAAATATTACGTTAAGTCAGAAACCTTAGTTCAAGATTATGATTATGACAGGTTATATAAACTTCTCAGAAAGATAGAGGAAGAAAATCCCGATTTGATCACTGAGGATTCTCCAACACGGAGAGTTGCAAGAGGATTAAGCACTTCATTCCCTACCGTCCGTCATATGAAACCGATGCTTTCGCTCGACAATTCTTATAACTATACAGACCTTAAAGATTTTGATCTGCGAGTAAAAAAGTTGAGCGGCCAAGAAACCGTTGAATATTGCGTTGAACCGAAGTTTGATGGTTCAAGTATCGCATTGGTTTACGAGAATAATATGCTCGTGAGGGCAGCAACGAGAGGTGATGGCAACCAGGGAGACGATATTACTAATAATGCAAAAACTATCCGATCCATCCCTCTTTCTGCTGATTTTTTACGGTTAGGAATAGCACGGGTCGAACTTCGTGGTGAAGTTGTGATCTCTCAAAATTTCTTTCACAAAATGAATAAAGAAAGGGAAGGTCTGGGATTACCGGCTTTTCAGAATGCGCGAAACACGGCTTCCGGCGGATTGCGTATGAAGGATTCAAAAGAAGTTGCAAAAAGAGGATTAGAGGCCTTCATTTACCAAATTGGAATTGCAGAAGACGATAATGGTGAGGATAAAACTTTGGAACTTATTTCTCAAAGCAAAAGTATTGATCTGCTTCATGACTTGGGTTTCAAAACGACTAAACAAGGTTTTTCAGTTTTTAATGCAATGGAAGATGTATTGTCTTATTGCCATGCTTGGGAGTCAAAACGAGAGGGTTATCCTTACGAAATCGATGGAATGGTGGTCAAAGCAAATCGGTTTGAAACTCAGGAGCAAGTAGGATACACTTCTCATCATCCGAGATGGGCCATAGCATTTAAATTTAAAGCGAAGCAGGCTCGTTCAAAGTTAGAACGAATAGAATATCAGGTAGGGCGAACAGGTGCGATCACACCTGTTGCTAAGATAACACCGGTGTCGCTAGCCGGGGTTACAATCTCAAGTGTTTCACTACATAATGAAGACTTCATAAAAGACAAGGAACTGCATTTGAATGACATCATAATTGTTGAGCGGGCAGGTGATGTTATTCCATATATTGTAGGCCCCGTTATAGAAGAAAGAACTAATGACGCTGTCGAAATCAAATTTCCAGAGGAATGTCCCTCTTGTTCAAGTCCACTTGTAAAGGAAAAAGAAGAAGTCGCATGGCGTTGTGTTAATATTGATTGTCCAGCTCAAACTGAAGAACGTCTGATCCACTTTGTCTCCAAAGGAGCAATGAATATTGACGGGTTGGGTAAAGATATTATTCGTAGGTTTTACAAAGAAGAGATAATAAAGCATATACCAGATCTATACCGCCTCAATTACGATCAAAT
Source organism: Chitinophagales bacterium (assembly GCA_013001465.1). GTDB lineage: Bacteria > Bacteroidota > Bacteroidia > Chitinophagales > JABDMM01 > JABDMM01. The sequence continues at coordinate 33,829 of JABDMM010000044.1, forward strand.
ACTTCAGCTTGAAGGATGGAAACAGAAATCAGTCGAAAACCTTAGATCAGGAATCGAAAAATCGAAAGAAAATGAGACCTGGAGATTATTGGTTGGATTAGGGATACGCCATGTTGGAAGTACAACTGCAAAGATGCTTTCAAAACATGTTCGAAACATCAAGGAATTTTCCAAATGGGATATTGAAGCGCTCACAGCCCTTGAGGATATAGGTCCTATCGTTGCGGAAAGTCTTTATGACTTTTTTCGGAACGATTCGAATTTAAAGTTGCTCGATGAGCTTGAGGAACTGGGAGTGAATATGGAGCGTAAAGAAACTATGAACGTTGGTAATCTTCTGCAAGGGAAATCTTTTTTGTTTACCGGAAGTATGCAGAAGTTAACTAGAGATAGAGCCAAGGAACTTGTAGAACAGAATGGAGGTAAAATACTTTCTTCAGTCAGCAAAAATCTAAACTTTCTGGTTGTTGGAGAAAAAGCGGGATCAAAACTCACAAAAGCTCAGGGAATTGAGACGATTGAAATTATAGATGAGGATAGCTTCTTAAAAATGATTGGAGAGTAAGTTATTCCCTAAAGAAATCCACTGTAGTTTTAACGACATCCTCATATGCTTTGGGGAGATCTTCACTATCCCACGGATGTTTGGCACTAAAAGTATGACCTTCACCAGGCATCAATTTCATATTGATACCATTATTCCAGCTTTTCATTTCATGAGCAATTTCCACGTTAACGGCTTCGTCATTTTCACCATGGATCAGAAGAAAAGGTCTGGTAAATGATTTCACTGCAGCTGGAATATATAAACGATCGATATTGGCAAAGTAATCATCATAAAGCGAATATTTCATAGGCATATCCTGCTTTGTTCTTGCATTTTTGACGATCATCACACCATCTTCCTTCCACTTTTTCATAACATCATCGTCCCAAAATTTTCCAAATTCATTCACAGAAGACCATGTCGCTAACTTTCTAACCCTCAGGTCTTCATTTGCCTTTAAAATAGCAATACCGCCTCCCCTGCTATGTCCTATCAAATAAATATCATCGATGGACTTTTCGTTGGAGGGAACATAAGGATGATCCTTACAGGCCCAATCAATAACTACAGCAAGATCATCGAGTTCTTTAGAAAAAGTGTTATTGGAGAAAGCTTCAAGATCTGCGAAGTCTGAAGGTTGATCGACGGTTGTACCATTATGACTAAGGTTGAACTTAATAAAAACAAAGCCTGAATTTGCAAAATATTGTGCTACAAGATCAAATACACCCCAATCTTTAAATCCTTTGAAGCCATGCACAAAAATGACAATAGGTTTTTTTTCACTATTCTCGTCTAGATAAACATCTGTAAGAATCGGTTTACCATGTAAACCATCCAATATAATATTCTGTTTGATAGTCATTAATTCTGATTATTTCTCAAAAAAAGTATTTTTGGTAAAACTAATTGAAAATATGCCCTTAAGCCTGGAAGAAATTAAGAAACCAGTAGCTGAAGATCTGAAAAGATTTGAAGATAAGTTCAAACAGGCTATGAAGAGCAAAACTCCATTGCTCGACAGGATCACCCATTACATCATTAAAAGGAAAGGAAAGCAGATAAGACCCATGTTTGTCTTTCTGAGTGCAAGGATGTTTGGTGAGATACGGGAATCTACATATACCGCCGCATCTCTTATTGAATTACTGCATACTGCAACATTGGTTCACGATGATGTGGTAGATGATGCATATCAAAGACGAGGGATGTTCTCGATCAACGCACTTTGGAAGAACAAAATTGCAGTTTTGGTTGGTGATTATCTATTGGCGAAAGGGTTGCTACTTTCCGTTGAAAAAGATGCTTTTGGCTTACTTAAGATCGTTTCCAATGCAGTTAAAGAAATGAGTGAAGGTGAGCTCTTACAAATAGAGAAAGCCAGAAAACTGGACATTCAGGAAGATATATATTTCAAGATCATCAGACAAAAAACAGCTACATTGATGTCCTCTTCTTGTGCTGCTGGAGCGGCTTCCACAAACAATAACAAAGAAGAGGTCGAAAGGATAAGGTTAATGGGAGAAATGATCGGAATTGCCTTTCAAATTAAAGATGACCTCTTTGACTACGGAAATGGTGCAATTGGCAAACCGAAGGCCATTGACATTAAAGAGCGTAAAATGACCTTACCAATAATTTATGCCCTTAATAATGTAAGTAAATCAGAAAAACGGTGGATGATAAATGTGGTCAAGAATCACAATACCGATCAAAAAAAGGTGGGGGAATTGATAGAGAAAGTAAAAGCATCTGGTGGCATTGAATACGCGAAAGGCAGAATGGACGAGTATCACAATAAAGCAAAAGAGTTATTGCTCACTTTTCCTGAAAGCGAATCCCGAAATTCAATTATGCAGTTGTTCAACTATGTGATAGAAAGAAATAAGTGATCAGAATCTGAGGATCGTAAATTCTGTGCGTCTGTTTTGCTGGTGTTGTGATTCGGTGCACTGAATTCCGTTAGAACAGTAATTCCTAAGCCTGGTTTCTCCATACCCAACCGCCACAATTCTTTTTACATCTACACCCTGAGATGCTATATAATCCACAGCAGATTTTGCTCTTTTGGCGGATAATGTAAGGTTGTAGCTGTCGCTTGAACGGCTATCTGTATGAGAAGAAAGCTCAATTTGCATTGTTGGGTTGTCTTTTAGAATAGCAACTAAAGAGTCCAACGATGGCTTAGCATCATCTCTGATATAGTACTTCCCAAGGTCATAATAGATATTATTAAGGACGATCGGCACTTCTTTTTCAACCAACTCTATGCTTATAGACTCCTTGAACTTGCTCAAATGTCTTGTATCGAGTGTCGATATTAACTTAGATTTTGTTAGATACTTTTTGTTAGGATCTGGAACATCTTTACTGGCAACGATCTTGTATTCTTTATCTGGTTGAATTTCAAATTCAGCAATTCCATAGCTATTTGTATATCCAATTACTCCTTTGTTTGATCCTGTATTTATTAAAGCAACCTCTGCACCCTGGAGTGGCTCATCAGTTTTATCATCTAAAACAGAAATCTTTGCTGTTAAATTAAACTTCTCAAAAGAGTAAATATCATCATCACCGGGATTATTATTCCTATCTGAGCTAAAGAATCCTTTTTGATTCACAGGATCAAAAATATATCCGAAATCGTCTGAAGAGCTATTTATAGGAGACCCGAGGTTTTTTACACCTGAGAATTCTTCTTCTCCTCTTTGTTCTGCGACATAAACATCCAAACCTCCCAGACCGATGTGACCATCAGAAGAAAAGTAAAGATCTCCATTCGTTGCGATATATGGGAAAAGTTCATTACCCGGTGTATTTACTTCATTGCCAAGATTGACAGGGTCAGACCAACCACCATCATCACGGTAACATTTATATAGGTCACTCCCACCATAACCTCCAGGCATATCGCTAACAAAGATCATCAGCATACCATCCTTAGTTATTGTAGGAAGCCCAACAGAATACTCATTACTGTTAAAGTGTACAGCTTCTTCAAGATTGATCCAGTCACCATTTCTCAGTGTAAGTTTATATAGCTTAAGCTTTATAGTTTTATCTGAGCTTCTTTCCGCTTTGAACATTTCATAATTCGACCTGGTGAGATACATCTCGTTATTGGGCATATTGAAAGCGATCGGACCTTCATGATAAATTCTGTTCGGTTGCTTTCCTTCGAACAATGTAGGATTTTCAAAGGTGCCATCCATATTCTGTTCAGCATAATAAAGCTGTAGGAATGGTCTTTCTGTCCAGTTATCCGTTCTTCTTACATAAGAATCTGCTTTTCTGTTAGAAGAGAATACGATTCCACTTTTATAGAAAATCGGACCAAACTCGGAATATTTAGTATTTAGATTTGTCCGTGTGACTTCAAAGCGAGGACTTTCCTGTTTTAAGCTTTTCAAATCTTTGATCGAGCCGGCTAACTTGCTTCCTCTTGAGTCATCTGGAACTAGCTTAGCATACTCGTTATAATAATATTCTGCGCTTTCATACTGTTCATTACTACGAAGCATTTGAGCATAATAGAAGAAGTTTATAGGATCTGACTTATCAAGCAATACAACTTTATCATACCATTTAGCAGCCTCTTTAGAATTGTTGAGTAGTCTGTAACAGTTTGCTAATCGCTCCAGAGCATGGAGATTTGTAGCATGTTTTTTAACGACCTTCTTATATAAGCGTGCTGCATCATGAAATTTAAAATCATAATAAAATTCATCTGCTCTTTTTATTTTGCTTGATTGACCATCAACTGAATGAGGAACAGATACCATGAAGATCATAGCAGCTATTACAAGTAATTTAAAAAGGGGGTTATATCGTTTTCCTGTCGTCACCTATTTTTGTCAGAAATAATTAAAATATCTAGGAGTCACGAATCTTGCCTTATCGAATCCAAATTCATAAGAGACCATAAACTCATGCGTACCTGTATTAAATTCACCTAAACGGCTTAAATTGTAATCATATGCATAACCCATCATCAACTGAGGGGTAACTTTAAATTCCATCATTGCAATAACAGCATTACCATAAACATAGTTATCTGCATCTCCGGCAAATCTGTAGGAACCTCCTACCCAAAATCTGTCTTTAATAAGTAATGACAGATTGACATCCAGAGATAATGGAGAGGCGTTAACATATTTCAGAAAGACAGAAGGTTTAAACTTTACCGTCGCCTCATCTTTACCTATAACTAATCCCGCTGCAGCCAGGTAATGTTTATATTGTCTCGCAACATTATCGGATGCATTCAATACTAATTTGTCGTTCAAACTATTATTTAATAAGTGTGGAGTTGAAAGTCCCACATAATATCTCTTGCTATATACGTAAATTCCGAAGCCGAAGTTTGGAAGGAAGAGTTTATCATCCACAGAAAATGTTGGGTCATAGTTTTCAGGGTCTGCGGCATTCACTTCTGTATTGTTTGCAATATAATGAGTGAATCCACCTTGAATTCCCAGAGAAATTTTTGTATCGTCTCCTGCTTTAATTCTATACGCATAAGTAAGGTAAACAGAGTTCATATCCGTAAGTCCGAGTCGGTCATTTGTCATAGTTAGACCCAGAGCATATTGATTTCTTTTCATTGGGGTATGTATACTAAAAGAACCGGTTCTTGGAGCTCCTTCAACGCCAACCCACTTATGTCTGTAAAGTGCAGATAAATGGACAACCTCCTTACTTCCTGCATATGCGGGATTAATATAAAGACCATTGAACATATACATGCTGTATTCGGCATCCTGCTGACTCCAAACCTGGCTGCAGCAAAAAGCGAAAACCATGAACATTCCAATATTTTTAAAGCTCAGTGCTCTCATCATTTATCTCCTCCTCTGTTAATCACCACATATCTTGAAATAGACTTATTCACACCGTCGTTAAAATCAAATATGAAGAAGTAGGTGCCATCAGGTACATTTTTACCATCAAAGTTTCTACCATTCCATCTGTTGTCGATATAAGGTCCGCCACTATTCCAAATCTCGTCGCCCCACCTGTTATAGACTGTAAGAGATGCACCCTGATATTCATCAAGTCCTCTTATGTTAAACTCATCATTTATATTATCACCGTTTGGTGAAAATCCTAATGGTATGAACAAGTTGTATCTTAAATCAATTATTACCCAGGCAGTATCGCATACTGTATCGTTGCCGGTCACAAGACAGATCTGATAGAAAAAACTATCAACCCCACCATAATTACCGTCTGGCATATACTCAACCATTCCGCTACTTATATCTCCTGATAATGAACCGTGCTGTGGATACGTCTTAATAGTTACGTAGATCGATCCGTTAACCGGTGGAATAAAGTCATTGTAAATTACATTGATCATTACACCTTTATCTTCAAATGTAGAAGTATCATCCTGAAATGCTATCAGCATGAAGCTGTCCACATGAACATTGAGATAGACAATACCTGTATCACATTCGACAGGTAATCCATTATCGCAAATAATATACATGAATGAATCAGGTCCTATATATCCTGGATCCGGTACGTAAGTTATAGATCCATCAGGTTGAAGTGTGGCCGAACCATTTGTTGGTTGTTGACTTATTCCTGTTGCACTGATAGAATCATTCTCCAGATCCCAATCATTAATAATAACAGTAATATTGGTTGAACTATCTTCATATACATTACTATAATCAGTAACAGCCACTGGCGGATCATTTACTGGAAGAACAGTTAGTATCACAACCACGGTATCACAGAATCCTGAAGTATCACAAACAAACAGTGTAAATGTTTCCTGACCGTTATAATTCAAGTCAGATAGATAACTGAAGCATGCTGCAGGTATAAGCTGTAAACTTCCATTTATTGGACCATTAATGCTATCAATTGAAATTGGCTCATTATCTGGCTCTAATACTGTAAGGCAATGATTGAATAAAACATCTTCATAAGCCGTAAGCTGAATTGTATCAATGCTAATTAATCCTGTGTCGACAATAACCGGATAGTCATCATTAACCGGGATCACATTTACAATTACGATCAACGTATCACATAATCCGGATGTATCACAGACCATCATAGTGATCTGATCTATTCCATAATAATTTGTGTCCGGAGTATAAATAAAACATGAATCATTTACCATCGCACCAATACCAAAGCTTCCATTGGAGACTATGCTAATGGTTGTCGAATCAATATCCGGATCAACCACATCGACACAGGTAACGACGAACGAATCTTCATATACCGAGATATATAGCGTGTCGATCAAACCACTGCTGTCTACAAACTCTGGTTTATCGTCATTCACCGGAATCACATCTATGATAACTACTAATGAATCACATAGGAATGTAGGATCACATGCAGTTATAAGGAAATAATCTCCTCCAAAGTAATTTGAATCCGGAGTATATAAAATACAGCTATCGTTATAAACTACTACCGAACCGTTTACAGGATTATTGTATATTAAGTTTACAGCACTTCCGTCTGGGTCAACAATTGACAGACATCTGTCTAATACTGAATCTTCCATCACAGTGAAGTAAACGGTATCGATAAGATTCCTTACAGAGTCGATAAACTCAGGTTTATCATCATCCACTGGAATTACATTGATCATAACCACGACTGTGTCACATAAACCTGTTGTATCGCAAGCAGATAGTATAAATTGGTCAATACCAAAATAATTCGTGTCTGGATTATAGATAAAGCAGCTATCGCTAATCAATCCGATCAAACCATTTATAGTTGATGTAACTGTATCGATAATAACCGGATCTCCATCAGGGTCAACAACACTTATACAGTGTATTACCGATGAGTCCTCAAGAACTGAAATAAATATCGTATCGATCAAGTTCGTGTTAGAGCTATCTGTAATTTCAGGTTTATCATCACCCACCGGTGTAACTGTTACGATCACGATAAAAGTATCGCACAATCCTGTTGTATCGCAGGCGATCATTACAAAATCATCGCCACCAAAGTAGTTTGTATCCGGTGAATAGGTAAAACAGCTATCGCTATCTATAGCTAAAACTCCATTATTAGGTAATACGACTGTAGAAACTAGAACTGGATCTCCATCAGGGTCAATAACATTTATACAGTATGAGACAAATGAATCCTCAGCTGTGGTCAAATATATTGTATCTATAAGCGTACCATTGGTATCGATAACTTCTGGTTTGTCATCTCCTACAGGTATAACATTAACAACAACTACCACTGTATCACAAAGGCCAGTTGTATCACATGCAATCAGAATAAACTCATCAATTCCGAAATAGTTGGTATCTGGTAAATATGTAAAACAACTATCTGTTGCAAAGACTATACTACCGAAGCCGGGGCTTGAAGCGGTATCTATTTGAACAGGATCCATATCGGGATCAACTACATTAATGCAATAAGTTGTAAATGAATCCTCAAATACTGAAATATAGATGGTATCAATTAAGCTTAAATTAGAATCAGTGATCTCCGGAACATCGTCACCCACAGGAATAACGGTAATGAAGACGACTACAGAATCACAAAGACCAGTTGAATCACATGCTACAAGATCAAATCTGTCACTTCCAAAGTAATTCGTGTCAGGCTCATACGAGAAACAACTATCAGAGATCAATTGAAGAACACCAAACAGTGGTGCGTTAATTGAATCTATCACAATAGGGTCTCCATCCGGATCGATCACAAAAATACATGAATTCACAAATGAGTCTTCATATACTGTTATGTACATGGTATCTATTAGGCTACCAGCCGAATCTGTAACTTCCGGTTTATCATCTCCGACAGGAGTAACGGAAATAATTACATATACACTGTCACAAAGTCCGGGTATGTCACAGGCAGATAAAATAAACTCATCCGTCCCGAAATAATTGGTATCAGGTTCATAACTAAAACAGCTATCAGAAACTGCTGCAAAAGAACCGTTCGAAGGAGAGCTTGCAGTGTCAACAACAACACGGTCTCCATCCGGATCGATCACATTAATACAATAAGTAACTATTGAATCCTCTGTTACAGTGAGGAAAATTGTATCTATCAATGTACCGGCAGTATCTATAATTTCCGGCTTATCATCATTCAATGAATCAACTGTAATGTAAACGAAAGCGGTATCACATAATGAATCCGGATCACAAACTGAATAGTAGAATGAATCGATTCCATAGTAATTTGAATCCGGAGTATAAATAATATCGATTCCAGAAATGATCAAAGTTCCATTTTGAGCGCTATTTACAATTGCTGTAACAAGTGCATCGCCATCAACAGGATCATCGTTGATCTGAACCGGAATGGAAGTTGAAACATCCTCCGGCGTAGTCACTGCATCGTTATTCGCAATTGGTGGACAGTTAACTGAATGTATCACAACAGTATCCCTTGATGAAGCACAAACTCCATTTGTAATACTCCATTCTAAAACTCTAACGCCTTCGGATATTCCTGTTAATTGAGAGCTAGGATCTGATGGAGTAGTTACTGAACCAGTACCGCTCAATATGGTCCATAGACCAGAACCTATTACTGGGGTATTCGCATTCAGAGTATAAGTAGCGATATGTTTACATAAAGTATCATCAAGACCGGCATTTGCAGAAGTTGGCAGATCGTAAACAACGATCATAACCGTATCTGATGTGGATGCACATATTCCATATTCAGGATCTATCGTCCATTCCAATAAAACGGTGTCACCTATACTTAATCCACTAACCGTAGTTGCACTATCTGAAGAATCTGCAATTGTTGCTACTCCAGACAAAATTGTCCATGTGCCACCTTCTGATGACAGTATAGAATTTCCATTTAACGTCGTTGTAGTAGTATTGCATAAAAACTGGTCACTTCCTGCATTGGAAACTGTCGTTGTTTCATCTATTCTTATCGTGACATCATCGGTTGAAACATCACAAATTCCATATAAAGTTGAAATCGTCCAACGCATCACTACGGTAGAATTAGCGACAAGGCCAGTTATTGAACTAGTAGGACTATTCGGACTTGTGATCGTGGCTGTTCCACTCACGACGCTCCATGTTCCTGTCTCTCCTGGTCCAACTGCATTTCCTGCCAATTGTACACTGCTCACATCACATGTATCAATATCAGCTCCAGCATTCGATACTGTCGCCGTCTCATCTATTCTTATCGTAACATCATCCTGAGTGGATGCACATATTCCATATAAGGTCGTTATTGTCCAACGCATCACTACCGTCGTATTCGACACTAAGCCAGTGATCGACGTAGTTGGGCTATTCGGACTTGTGATCGTGGCAGTACCACTTACTACCGTCCATGTTCCTGTTTCTCCTGGGCCAACTGTATTTCCTGCAAGATTTAGGCTCGTTACGTCACAGGTATCAATATCAGATCCCGCATTCGATACCGTTGCTGTCTCATCTATTCTTATCGTCACATCATCCTGAGTGGATGCACAGATTCCATATAAAGTCGTTATTGTCCAACGCATTACTACCGTCGTATTCGACACTAAGCCAGTGATCGACGTAGTTGGGCTATTCGGACTTGTGATCGTGGCAGTACCACTTACTACACTCCAGGTTCCTGTCTCTCCAGGACCAACAGCATTACCTGCCAGTTGAACACTAGTCACATCACAGGTATCATTTTCAGCTCCAGCATTTGCACTGGTAGCCGTTTCATCTATTCTTATCGTGACATCGTCTTGTGTAGATGCACAGATTCCATATAACGTCGTGATCGTCCAACGCATCACTACCGTCGTATTCGACACTAGACCAGTTATGGAT
>JABDMM010000075.1 GCA_013001465.1 Chitinophagales bacterium
CTCAAGGCGTATCCAACTACGTCTTCATCAGATTTGACGACAAAATGTGCACATGCTTGATTCATTCTTTTAAGCATGTCCAGGGTATGCTCAACGGTAACAAAGCCTTCCGTTTTTTGCACTTCAGAAGAAACTGCCGCAGGTAAATTGGCCCGTTGCAGCTTAAGAATTTGTTGTAATTCTTCTTTGGCATCGGCTCTTTTGAAATGTACCATAAAGAAAAGATAATAAATCTGTGAGTAATGCGTGAAGAAGCTGTCTATTCAATTAAAGGACCATCTTCGAGTAAATCAATGACCTGGTCGGAATCTGAAATAGAAACCTCCATTTTTTGGTAGGTCCAGTTTTCATCAGCCCCACTTCCTTCTACCAAAATAGTTGCTTCACCATTAGGACCTTTAATGGGTATTGTAAGCTCTGCCGTTCCATATCCGTTAGAATAATTTATACTACCTCCGCTCATACCGTTGGTCTCAATAGGTTCACCCAACACCTGAACCACTTGAGAATTATTCCGGGCTTCTGTCATTGCATCCTGATAAGCCTGTGAGTCGCTCATCAAGCTTGTAACACCCCAGATTAGTGAACCTGCGAAGGCCACTATTAGTATTATCACCAACAGACAACCTCCGGTCGGCACAACCCATTTCCAGTTCCTGTTAAACCAGCTTTTTCCTTTTATGGGTTCTTCCATTTTATCGTTTTATAATCTGTTTTACAAAAAAGCCATCTACAGAGTTGATCTTAATGAAGTAAATTCCATTACTAAACGAACCTAAGGAAAGTGAAATAGAGTTGTCGTTCGAGCTAATTTCTTTAACTCTTAATATTCGTCCGTTTATATCCAGAATTTCCACTTTGGATAGAGGAATGTTATTTCTGTTTTCAATAATAATTAGGTCCGATGTAGGATTCGGGTAAACAAGGAAATTATCTTCCAGAGTTTGATCTTCGACAGCTAAAATCGAATCGGAACATCCGATAGTTTGGCAGAATGCATTATTCCCAAATTCGTCCGTTACCGTCAGGAGAATAGTTACGGTTTGTCCATATGGGATAAGGGTTCCCGGAGCAGGATTTTGGGTAATCGTAAAAGTGGAGCTACAACTGCTAACTACCTCAATATCGCCGGTATAATCTTCTACAACGGCTTGGTCCGAACCATTTGGATCAGGGGTGCGAAGTCTTTCATAAACCTTGCAGTTTCTAACTGAGAAATCGCTAACAATGTTTACTGTGGCTTGATAGTTAACCGGAATACCATTTTCCAATACTGTAATATCTACGATTTGTTCTCCTAAATCATCACAGGTAAATTGACTGGTACTTAAAGTCGCGTCCGGAATTTCATCTTCAACAAAGAGAAAATCTAAGACAGGATAATTACTTGCCAGATTAACTATTTGTTGTGTGACCATGTTAATTGAGTAAATCTCACCGCCACAATTATTCGAATAATTACCAATTAATAAAATGTCATTTCCTATGTATTCTATGGCGTTGGCAAAACAACTATTTACTATGGGAATTTCAAACAAGATGTTCCAGGCCCCTGTTTGAATATCTATTTCCACAAAGGCTGTATTATTACCCGTCCATATTTCTGTAGCTAACAGTCTGTGATTTTCAAAGTCATAGGTAAACCCTGAAGAGAAACTGCCTACGGAGAAATTCGATAATGGGGTCGTAATTTTAGAATGTATATCAAAAGTGTAAATTCCACTGGAGGAGCTATAGTTGGAGGCATAAAGAATACCATCCCTGTCAAAACTAAAGCGGACCGGCGGGTCCCAACCAAAATTACAATCATTCTCGCCAATTGTTGACAAAGCTTGTGATATGTCACACCCGCCCGCGATTGAAAAAGGAGAAAAAAAATCACAACAGTCAATAATGAACCCATTTATAAACTCCTGCTTGTTAATTGGATTACGATCGTAACAAGAGTGTCCTTCGAATTCCACGCATACATCGCTAATCTCATTGATAAAACTTAGATTTTGGGACTCCTGGTCGTATTGGAATTCAAGAAATGTGTCTTGAGTTGAAAGGCCCCACACTGTCCCTTTGGTGTTAATTAAAACATCTTCGGGTATGAGGGTTGCTTCTCCATTCTCATCCAGCTGGAGCGTCATGTCTTGTGCAGTATAATTTTGGGCATTAGTTTGGCAAATGACCAGTGCAGCAACGAATAATAGAATATATCTCATAATTCCTTTTTATCTGTAAGTTAATAATTTTTTTTTGAGTTGGAATAAATAGCGAGTCCAGACTCTGTCTATACATTTGAGCGTATTTAGGATGCCAAATTAAAAAGCCGCATATTGAGTAAAATTTATTCTTGCATACTTCATGGAATGCAATTTTTAACCCTGGCCACCGTTCTTCTAGGAAACACAGCAACAAATCTCACATGAAAAAGATCCTCTTGTTGGCCTTAGTTACAATGGCCATGTTTTCCTGTAAAAAGGATGATGACGTAAATAATGATTGCTTTGAACCCCTATCGATTTCTGTCGACCAGATCAATCCGGAATCTGCCCTTATTGTTTGGGATCCGGGAGATGAAACAGCCTTTGAGATCGAATATGGCCTCACAGGTTTCTCTACCGGTACCGGGACTGTAGCGCAAACATCCCAGACAAACTACTTTATAGATGGCTTAAATCCAATGACCACATACGATGCTTTTCTGCGTTCCAATTGTGGAAGTGACGGCTTCAGCGATTATATCTCTGTAAGTTTCACCACACTGAAACCGGTGAATCCGTGTAATACGCCAACCAACCTAACGCTTACCGATGTAACCTCCACCACGGTCACCTTCAATTGGTCTGAAAATAATGAAACGGCCTGGGAGATCGAATATGGACCAAGTGGTTTCAGCATAGGAACAGGGACTGTGATCCAGACTTCGCAAAGCAATTATGAGATCACAGGTTTGCAACCAGCAACCACTTACGAAATATATGTAAGAGCCAATTGCGGCACAGATGGTTTCAGTGACTATTCAGACCAGTTGGTTGTCACGACGGACCCATAAAATGTTAAAAACTATCATATAAAAGCCCTGTTTAATAGGGCTTTTTTTTCAATGTTAGATTTACGTTAAGTTTTGTAATTTTGTTTTTTATTCTGAAACATGGAATTAAAGCAGATCGATCGGGTAGAGTCAATTACCAAAGCAGACTTTCTGAATAATTATTTTAAACCTCAAAAACCGGTAATCATAGAACGGTTCATTGAGGATTGGCCTGCTTTTGAAAAGTGGAATCTTGACTATATGGCCGATGTGGCTGGTGAGAAGGAAGTTCCCTTGTACGACAACAGACCTGTAGATTACAAAGATGGTTTTAACGAACCCCATGCGACGATGGAGATGAAAGAGTACGTTGAACTCTTAAAACGTGAACCCACCAAATACCGGATTTTCCTGTGGAATATCTTAAAAGAGGTCCCCGAACTTCAGAAGGACTATAAATGGCCCGACTTTGGTTTGAAGTTAATGAAAGGTCTGCCAATGCTTTTCTTTGGGGGTGAAGAAAGTTATACCTTCATGCATTACGATATCGATCTGGCAAATATCTTCCATTTTCA
>JABDMM010000080.1 GCA_013001465.1 Chitinophagales bacterium
TTCTCTTGTTTCTTTTTCTCTTCTTCTTTCTCTTTCTTTCTCTTCGTTGTATAGCAGCTTTTCGATCTTGCGTCCCTCCCGACTCTCCGAGTCGGGATGCGCTAACCGGGCTGCGCTACACCCCGAAAAAAATTATGTAATAAGCGGTGAGGGAGGGATTCGAACCCTCGATACACTTTCGCGTATGCAGATTTAGCAAACCTGTGGTTTCAGCCACTCACCCACCTCACCTTTATCTTAATTCAATAAACGAATCTTTCTATTCAAATGATTCGGCTTACCTTTCTTTCTCGTAAAAGGATGGCAAAGTTATAAAAAATGAAAGACGAATCAACTATTGATTCACTATATTTTCTCTACTCGATCTCGCTTTCTATCTTTCCCAAATAATCCACCTTCGTTTCACGTTGTAGCATTTCTTCTACTTCAATATATTCCAGGTAGCGCTCCCATACTTCTTCTTCGGCTTCAATCAGATCCAGTTCATTAGCTAATTGTACTTCTTCCATTTCCAGGTATTCTTCCCACGTGCCGCCACTGCTTATCTGCACTTCTTTCAATTTGCTATGTAGCTCCGCTTCAGATTCAATAAATGCTTGCTTCATTTCGTACCTCTCTATCGCATTCTTTAACTTCTCTCGCTGCTCTCTGCTTTCTTGCAGGTAAGCTTGTCGCTCAATTTCTTGCTCGATTTCTTCTATTTCAAATTCAAACCGACGCTCATAGATCTCCAATTTATTCTCGCCTACCAGCGGTAGCCGTATTCCTAATTCCAGGCTAAATCTTTCTTTGAATATGTCATCATGCGGACCGCTATAAGACCCTTGCAGATAATCAAACACTTTATTTTTCTCTCGTAGCGCTTCTTCCAGCTCATATTTGGCTATGACTTTATCGTGGTCATTAACATACTGCGAAGTACTTTTTTCAGTTTGTATCACCGTGTTCTTAACTTCAGCAATGCTCTTCATTCCGTCGTAAGATACCGATGTTAAGCCCGGATACTCATTTTGAAGAAAGGAGTTTTCACCTTCAAGTCTGAGCAGGTCAAATTCATTATTACTGATGGATCGCTTGATCTTAAAATGATCCGATATGCTATAACTGCCATTTTCGCTCTGTGCCATTAGATCCTTCAGCATTTTATTCTTCAGATCGAGCGAGTTCCGAAGCGCTTCGATTTTTTTAGCATCGATATAATTGTCGATCCATGCTTCATAAGCGGTGAGCAAATAGCGTTCTTCGATTTCCCGGATCTCTTTCAAGTATTTTCTCTTGTATGCTTCGAAGAGCTTTTCCTGAGTTTGTTTCAGCTGAATGCTTGTCGGACTAACACGCAGGCGGTATTGTTGCTTCCGGAATTCAAAGTCATTGGTCTCCGTCCTGATCTGGATATCGTCGATAAAGGCAGCTTTGAATTTTTCGTCTTCGATGTTGGAGTAGAGGTCAGCCATGACTTCATTTTGCATCTTCTCCATCTGCATTTTAAGAAAATCTGTACTGCTGATCTTTTCCTGGGCTGCAGTACTTTGAACTACAAAGTAAAGTAAAACGAAGAGCGGAGTGATCTTCATTTAGTTTTGATTTTTACTTTTCACAAAATTTACAACCACTTTTTCTTTCTGAAGGAATTCGTTATCAGCCGGAATCTTGATCAGCACTTCGCGTCCATAGGTTTTCAGGTCTTCAAATTTTCTCAAGCGCGTGGGGATCTCAACGATACGTGAACCTAAACCTGTTACCACTCCGTTGTACTGCAAATCCTGGTTCTTTGTCGAACTGACTTTGAAAACATCGTTCAATCTCACTTTTACGATCAGGTCTTCATGTACGAACCCCTTTACGATAGTAGGATTCGGTTGATAGAATGTGATCAGCGTTTGATAAGATCGGATATGTTCACCTTCCAGGCAGTGTACATTCCCGATGAGACCATCGCTGGGGGCTTTGATCGCCAGTTTGCTCAGGGTGCGTTCTGTATCGAAGAGAATAGATGACTCGATCCTTTCCCGTTCACTGCGGTATGGGTTATTGACGCGTTCGCTTTGTAAGGCTGAAACCCTTTTTTCCAAAGCTTTCAGCATAGCCGCTTTTTCTTCTTCTAATGTTTTTTTTGCTGATTCTAATTTTTCAACAGGAAGCGAAATTTGATCGCTTTGAATTTCAGAGTTAATTTTTTTTCTGTATTCGATCTGGGTTTCAAGTTTTGCAATTTCTTCGTTCAGCTTATTTGTTGCTTCGATCTTTTCGAGATAGATATTATCTATCTCCGATTGCAGTCTGATCTGCCATACACTTTCTTTAGCCTGAAGTTCTTTTATTCTGAAATTGTTACCGCCAATTTTTGCTTCAAGATCGGCGTAAGAAACATTCAAAATAGGCTGACCTTTGTTCACGAACTCACCGGCAGTTACAAAAATACTATCCACCATCACCGGATGATCCATATTGATCTCTGTTTCTTTCGTTTCGGCGAAGCCATAGAACAGTTCTACATTTTTGTTGTATTGGTTGCTCAATAGCCAAATAGAAACCCCGGAAAGGATCACTAAAACGTAAATGATATTGAATCTGCCCAATTCCATTATAGTATATCTTCTGAGTTGTTAAAACGAAGTCTCACATTTTGGATATTGTTGATATTCTGAATTTCATTCATGAACTGAACGACGCTTGTTTTATCTTTTAGCCTGAGCGAATAAGTGAATTCCAATATATTTCTGAAAGGCTGAGCAGGCTCTTCGTCGGTTGTCGATTCATTCACGAAACGAAACTGATCCATTTTATATTTTTTGCAGTATTGTTTTATGATACTTTCAGCGTTGGATCTGATCGAAGAATTTCGATCTCCTTCGAAGCGGAGTGTACCAACGAGTTCATCAGGTTTCGATAGGGGAGTGAACTTAAGAACGATAGCAACAAAGCAGAAACCGATGGTTCCAACAAAAGCGATCTCGAATCCATACACACCGCAAGCGATTCCTGTAGCTATGGAAGCAAACATAAAGGTGATGTGTCTGGGGTTGTTTAAGCGCGTCCTGAATCTGATGATCGCCAGAGCTCCCAGCATTCCCAGGCCTCTTGCAAGACTATCGCCAATAGCCTGCATTACAGTCGCGGATACGATAGCGATAAGCAGCATGGATTGCATGAAATTGCTTGATTTCTTGACTCCTTCTGTGGTGTAATCATAGGTGATCACGATCAGCGAAGCCAGAAAAAAGGCTACCAGCACCGTAATGAAGATGGTGAGTACCGTGGGGTTTTCGGAGTAATTCTGGAGAACCAGATAGTCAAACATAAATGTAATTTTGCTATTGTTTAAGCAAAGGGAATTTAGAACATTACGAAATAGTTAACAAGCATTGAGATCAACAATTATTTTACGTAGGCTTGTTTGATTTTGTTGAAGTTGGGATTTTTAACCGCAGAGTTCTCAGAGTTTTACGCAGAGTATACAGAGGATCTCAGCGCCCTCTGCATAAAACTCTGCGCCCTCTGCAGTAAAAAGTATAGAAAAGACTTATCAAAGCATTTTAAAACCGACTCAATACCCTTATTTTTGCAATAAATAATAAAATTGGAAATGAAAATTGGTTCAGAAAGAGTGGTTACACTGGATTACACTTTAAAAAACAGTGAAGGCGTTTTAATTGATACTTCAAAAGGACGAGAGCCTTTGGTTTATCTTCACGGGGTTGGTTCCTTAATCCCAGGACTTGAAAACGAACTCTCAGGAAAAGAAAAAGGAGCAAATGTCAATGCGGTTATCCAACCGGAAGATGCCTATGGCAAGAAAAGAGAAGATCTTTTCAGAACAGTTTCTAAAGCTGGATTTCAGGGAGATGAGGATGTGAAGGAAGGGATGCAGGTTCAACTAGATACAGAGCATGGTCCGGCTTACGCGATGGTTTCAAGCATTGAAGGCGATGAGGTCACTTTGGATATGAATCATCCCTTAGCTGATATGACACTACACTTTGATGTCGATATTGTTGATGTAAGAGAAGCTACGAAAGAAGAGATCGAACACGGACATGTGCATGGTCCGGGTGGTCACCAGCACTAAGACTACCTCTTACTGATCTTATTTTTGCTTATAACTCGCTGTCGCGAACATTTAAATCTTGAGATTTCGGAGTTTCGTTTGTAGAGGTGTTTTTGACTTACACCGCTATTTACTCTTTTCCTCCAAAGTTTGAAGCTGTTGGTCCTCAGATTTCGACGCATAACTCTTATGACTTCTCCTTCGCTTAGGTCAAATTGTTTTTGAATTACTTCAAAAGGCGTGCGGTCTTCCCAAGCCATTTCAATTACACGATCGATATCTATATCCTTGAGTTCCATAACTTGTTAACACACTAGTTTCTCTTTTGTTGAGGAATCTGTCTAATATTGCCTTATGAAAACGATCGCATTAGTAGCCCACGATAACAGAAAGCCCGATCTGATAGCTTGGGTTAAATATAATCATGATGTACTTCTTGGAAACCGGCTGGTCTGTACAGGAACGACTGGTAAAAAGGTAAAAGATGCGCTGATCGATATGGGCCAGTCGGTCTCTGAACAGGATAATATGGTTTTGCTAAAGTCAGGACCCTTAGGTGGTGATCAACAACTGGGTGCAATGATCGCCAACGGCGATATCGATATTCTGATCTTTCTTTGGGACCCTATGGAACCACACCCACATGATGTTGATGTGAAAGCCTTGTTAAGGATCTCTGTGCTTTACAACATTCCCTTTGCTTGTAACAAGTCTACAGCTGACTTTATAATTTCTTCTGCTTTGATGGATACAGATTATGAACCGGAAGTAAAGGATTATTCAAGCTATACCGGTCGGGAATTGAGCTGAACTAGTTCATTTGCTCATGTGCTCGTGTGCTCATGTAATCATGGGTTCATTTGCTCATTTGCTCATGAGTTCATTTGCTCATATATGTCCCATTTAATGTCAGGGGAAATTTTTACTGGATATTTTAATCCCGATTCTCGGGACAAGTAATGAAGATGTATATATGTAATCCTGAAAGCTATTGGTGGAGCAAATGGAAACATGGAGTACATGAGCACATGAGCACATGAGCAAATGAAAGGTTAGCTGCTAATATAATTCAGCTGCCAGCACACACCGTATTTATCCTGAAACCAGCAGTACTTTTTACTAAACCCATAGGAATCTAAAGGCATCAGGATCTGACCTCCTTGTGAAAGTTTGTGAAACAGCTCTTTGATCTCAACTTCGGTAGCACAGCTCACATGTAAAGACATCGACGGATTGAAGGAGAAGTTGCTCTTAACAGGGCTATCGATAAATATAAATTCTTGTCCGTTCAGCGAAAGCACAGCGTGCATCACACTTCCTTCAGCGCCAGCCTCGTTTTCTTTATAGTGAATGAGGCGCACGATCTTGGAGTTTGGAAAAACGGAGACATAGAATTTCATTGCCTCTTCTGCATTCCCATCGAACATCAGAAAAGTATTGATCATCGAGAGTAAAGATGGTGATATGCTAAAGATAAAAGAAAACGACCTCAATACGAAAAACTCAGTAGCAATAAAAAAAGCGGTAACATGAGTTACCGCTTCATTCAATCACCTGACTACACCAAAATGTAGTTAACTTTTGGTGACTAGTTCAATTTGTAAGGCTACATCATCTGAGATGACCATTTCCTTCACGGGCATGTCAAAGGCTACTCCATATTTCTTTCTATCAAAGTTCAGTGTTCCGGAGATCATAGCCTGGTCATCCATTTTTGAAACTTTGACATTAGTAACCGTTGCTGCTCCATTCTTCCCTCTTATAGTAAGAGTGCCTTTTACATCGTTTCCATCAGATCCGATAATATCAAACTTAGCCGTCGGATGATTCTGGAAATCGAAAAAATCAGGAGAACTTAGGTGTCCTCTCAGACCTTCTTTTGTCTGTTCCTCATTGTAGTTATTATCTGTGAAAACGATCGAATTCATATCTACGACGAAAGAGCCACCGGTTATTTTGCCATCCTGCATTACAATGTTTCCATTTGTGAATTTCAAATTACCTGTATGTTCTTTGATGCCTAGCATAACACCTTTCCACTTCACAACGCTGGCATCTGTATCTAAAGCCATAGTGCCGCTCATTTTACTGGTATTGTCTGTCTTTTCCGTTTTTTCCGGAGTTTTCGTTTCTGCCTTTTCACCTGACTTTGAGCAGGAAGCAAAAAGTAATGCAAAGCAAAGAATGCTGCTTGTTAAAATTTGATTGAGTTTCATTTGTTTTGTTTAAGAATTTATGATTAAAAATTGTGAATTACCTTCGTATATGAGCTCCATAGCTTTTTTCAGTATATATACAGATTCATCTCCGTTCAGTACTCGTTCATTTAACATTACATTGCCATCGATCTGTATCAATAAGCTCCCTGGTTTAATCGAAATCGAACCTTTATCAACGCTTTTATAATAGCTAATTGTCTTTCCATCTTCCAGTATGATCTTATCCTCGATCGAATGCGTTTGGCCATCAACATTGAGTAACACTTTTCTATCGCTTACTCCAACCCCGATGACGGAATCAACAGTTTCAATGGTGAAATGTTTTAAGTCTTGCTGAGTATTCTGATAATCAGCGCCAAGGAAGGTATCTTTCTTAATACCTTTTAACCACGAACAACTACTCTGTAACGAGAAATTCTCGAAATATAAGTGGCCATGTCGAATGTGCGGCTGACTTATGTGCATCGGCAGAAGCTCATAGCTAGCAGACTTTGCTGATAGATACTTCCACGGAAACAAAGAAAGAAATGCTCCGGATACTAAACTGTAAGAAACAAATGCTCTGCGTTTCATTATTCGAATTTTTCGATTAACTGACCCATCTTACCGCTTTGATAATCGTTGATCGCTGTCATGATCTCTTCTTGTGTATTCATCACAAACGGACCATAAGTTGCAAGACTTTCCTCAATGGGTTTGCCTGATAAAAGGATCGCTCGTCCGGCTTTTTTGCTTTTTAATACGATCTTATCGCCATCGTTGTTAAACCATACCATGTCTTTATCAGAAGCTTCAGTGCCATTCACATCAAGAGTTCCATCCAACTGATATAAAAGTGCGTTGAAATCTGAAGGTAGGGGAATTTCAATTTCACCTCCTTCAGTATAATCAATTCTTAGAACAAGCATAGGTGTAAGAGATCGTAGCGGAGAACTTTTATCTTGAAATTTACCGGCAACCACACCGATCTCAAACTTCTTATCCTTCGATACTACTTGTGGCATCGTGTCTTTTTTAAGTGGCTGATAAAATGCCTTGTCCATTTTATTGCTAGCCGGACTATTGACCCAGAACTGAATTATCTCAAATTTCCCTCCGTTCTCTGCAATTTCTTTCCCGGGTCTCTCGCTATGAATTATACCGCTGCCGCTATTCATCCATTGCGTACCACCAGCGTAAATGATATCCTCAAACCCCAGAGAGTCGCGATGGTGAACGCTGCCTTCGAAAATCAATGTCACGGGAGTAAAGCCACGATGTGGATGTGGACCGACACCTACTTGCTTTTGTTTTTGTCCGCCCGGAAAATCCTGCGCCCAATGATGAATAAGTAAAAACGGACTGATCTGATCTATTCCCCTAAGTGGAATAGCCTGATCGAGAAAAATCCCTCCCATATTTACCTTTTGAGCTTTTACGACCTTGTTTATCGTTCTCATGATTGAATTTTACTTAGAGTTTTTAACAATTGATCTCTTTCTTTCGGGCTAACAACATCTTTAAAGAAGCCGTTCAAGTCGGATTCAATTTTAGGAAGCACATCTGAAATCAGTTTCAATCCTTTCTTTTCGAGACGGATATCCATCTTTCTTCTGTTTTCCGGACAAATATTTCTGCTTATTAAAGCTCTTTTTTCAAGTCTGTCCATCAGTCTGGTAACATCCGAATTCTTAAACAACATTCTATCTGAGATCACTCCTGGAGATAAAGCTTCACCGTTTGCTCCCTGAAGAATCCTCAAAATATTGAACTGCACATGCGTGATGCCATACTCTTTAAGAACGGAGTTCACTTTGTGATCAATAAAACTACCCGTGCTGAGCAGCTCTACTATCATTTTCAAATAAGGATTATTAACCGACCTGTACTTCTCCAATCTTGTTTAAAACAATATTTGTTGTGAACAAATGTACGAATTTATTTTTGGAAGGTGAGGTTTGTTAATTGGTTAATTGGTTAAATAGTTGAGTGGTGAGTTAGTGGATTGGTTGACTGCTCAATTAATTCTATTTTTAAGTATACTTTGCTATTATAATAAGCTGGTGCACAAAATTTCGTATTGGACATTGACTTAAGTGATTATGCTAATGGAACTTATCTGGTTTCACTTCAAAGTAATGGAAAGCTTGAATACGGACTTAGGTTAATTGTACAGAAGTAATAAATATGAAACTGATTAAATACATACTCATTTTGAGTAGTTTTCTTTTGATTGGAACTTCAGCACTTTGCCAATCTACTTTTTCAATAACTCTTGACAAAGACTCAGCTTGGCAGTTCAGCGGAAAAATGATTCGACTTGTTAATGGAAACTACTTATTGGCATCTGGTTCAAGTGATAAAGTAAGCACAGTTCAAGGAGAGTTAATTTTTGAGATTAGTGAAAATGGAGATATAAAGAACAGCTTTTTTTACAGGGTACCAGGTCTATCTATGAATCTTATTGAGTTTTCAGAATTACGCCAGGATGGTGGTTTCTATGCATGTGGCTTCGTTCAAAGCTCTACCATAAATGAATTCGATATATTAATTGCTAATCATTCACCAAATGGAGACACCTTATGGACAAAGTATATTGATAGCATTAATGAAGGTGTCTATGATATTGCTTTGCATCTGAATGGATTTCTAATCACTGGGCTGCAAAACGATTTCAACATAACCGACTCTGATATTATTTTATCAAAATATCATTCCAATGGAAACCACCAATGGACAAGGTATTATGGAGGGGTGGAAAATGATCGAGGACTGAGTTTATATGTGACAAATTCTAATGAGATATTGATAGGTGGAGAAACTTCTAGCTACGGCAATGGGCCATCAGCTAATTATATGGTTAAAACTGATAGTTCAGGGATTCAGAAAGATCAGATTGTATATTCGACCAATAAAACAGATGGAGGTGTTGGCTTTTTAAGAAAATCGACTGATAGCTTCCTGATTGTTCGTGGTGTGTTAGATACCATAGTCGAGCCTAGTGTGCAATATATTGCAAGAATTGATTTAGATGGGAATGTAATGTGGAGATATTTTTTTAAAACTTCTCCATCAAATCTGATTTCTCTTTGGGGAGGTAGTGTTCATAAGAATTCTGTTTATGTCTGTGGCAATTATGCACATAGCCAGCAAGGCTATATCGCAAAACTTAACTCAAAAGGTCAAATTGTATGGGAAAGAAAGTATACCACCAGAAACTTTCCACATTTCTCACATCAATACTACATTACGGATATCCATATCATGGATAACGGTGACATTTTGACTCTTGGAACCGCGCCAAGCATAACGGATACAACCCGGTTTGACCGAGATATCTGGGTGATGCGGTTGGATAGTATGGGTTGTCTTGTACCGGGATGCGATACGCTTGTAGGTCTTGAAGAAGTATCTATTGTCCCTCAATTGATGATTTATCCAAATCCTGCAAAGAACTCGACAAAGATTTTGCTGGAGAGACCGTTACAATCAAGAATTGAAATTTACCTCTTCAACAATCTAGGCGAGAAGGTGCTAAAAACTAATGCAGATCCAACCACCCTTGATATTACATTAAACCTGGAATCTTTTCAAAGTGGCTTATATTTTGTTCAAATTGTAAGCAATGAAGGAGTTATTGGAAATGGGAAAGTGATTGTACAGAAGTAACTACGGATAATCCCTCAATCTTACTAGATTCAATCCATATTCCACTAATCCACCAATGAACTAATCCACCAATCCACCAAAAATTTTGAGAATGAAACTAATCGGAGTCTTCTTGGTGCTAGCAACAATGCAACAATGTAATCTAATCCCCGAGCACCGATACGTCAAAGTAGGAGAGTCCCTGTCCAATTACGATCTCAACGAGTTTGCTGAAGAAATTAAACTTCCACCACTGCTCGATGAGATCTCTGGTCTCGCATTCGATGACAGCACTGGCAGAGTATTAGCTATAAATGATGAAAGTGGTGTTATTTATTTTGTAAACCTGGAAAGTAAGGAGATCGACGAGTCGGTAATTTTTTCAGGCATGGGAGATTATGAGGGTATTGAGACCTATGGTGATCACATTTATATCAGCAAAAGCAATGGAGATCTAATACAATTTAATATTCACAACAAATCTGTTGTCGAAATTAAAACTCTCTTGCGATCTGCAAACGATATTGAGGGGCTTGGCAAACACGGCAATGCTTTGTTGCTGGCATGCAAGGCTAAAACATCGCTCAAAGGTGTAAAGGAAGTAAAGAAAGCGAAGGCGACTTATCGTTATGATATTCAAGCTCAAAAGCTGGATGAAGAGATTTATTTGCTTATCACTGATGACATGATTGTTGAATTCCTCCAAAATTATCCAGAGATCACAAGAAAGATGATCGACAGAGCTATAGCCTTTTCTCCTTCTGCTATTGCTGTCCATCCGTTAACAAAAGAAATCTTTCTTCTATCCGATGAAGGGAAGTTGCTCATTGTCACTGGCGAAGATTCCGGGATTAAGGAGATCCATTTTCTCAATAAGTCACATCATTTTAAGCCTGAAGGGATCTGTTTTACGGCTGATCAACAGCTGCTCATCAGCAATGAGGGAAAGCACAGACGAGGTCGAATATTTGTCTACGATAAAAAATAACTATCGTAATATTGCAATAAAGCGATAATTGTTTTATATTTGCTTCATGGGAATCACAAAAAAGGATATTTACAGTAAAGAGCAGAATGAGATTGCAGAGTTTGCAAAGGTGCTGGGTCATCCTGCTCGTATTGCGATCCTGCAGTATTTGCTAAAGATGAACACCTGTATAACCAACGATCTGGTCAATGAGATCGGATTAGCCCAGGCTACGATCTCACAACACCTCAAAGAGTTAAAACAGATCGGTATCATCGGCGGAACCATCGAGGGAAGCAGTGTTTGCTACTGTATCGATAAAGATAAGTGGCAGCAGATGAAATCTAAGCTGGGAACTATACTAAATATCGATCTGACGAACTGCTGCTAAAAAAAATTTATACTATATAATCGCAATAATGCAATAAACCAATAAACGTAATGATCATGAAAAAAATGCATGTTTCGCTCTTCGTGAGCAGTCTTTCAAAGTCACTAGAATTCTACAATTCATTGTTTGGAACAAATCCATCGAAAGTTAAAAATGAGTATGCTAAATATGAGTTAGAAGATCCGGGCCTGATTATCTCCTTCATCGAAAAGCCCGGAGTTATTCAAAATCAGTTTGGCCATCTGGGATTTCGAGTAAACACTCAAGACGAACTTATGATACGATTGCTTGAAGCAAAACAAAGTGGTCTATCTATAAAAGAAGAAATAGGAACCAGCTGCTGCTATGCAAAGCAAGATAAATTCTGGGTATCAGATCCCGATGGCTATCAATGGGAAGTCTACTACTTTCATGAAGATGTCGAGTTCAACGATCCGCATGAAGTGCAAAGCAATGGTAAGGAAGAAACGGCTTGCTGTGCCCCTCCGAGTTAAAAGTTCATGTGCTCGTGTGCTCGTGAGTTGGTAAGTTGCATATGAAGTTGAGTAGTATTTTTGCAACTCAAGAAGAAAATTATACGAAGCGGCGAAGCCGCACATAAATTATCACATTATCACATCGCCACATTATCACATTAAAACAAAGTGATAAAAAAAGGGAAAAGTATAAAGATCTTGCTATTCAATAATTAACAGCAAAACACTACTCATCTCCTTTCATCGCAGCAGCATAATTGATCTTAAGTGCGTCGGATTTACGAAGTTCTTGTTTTACATCACTAACAAGCCCCATTTTGGTTTCGCGGTCAACCATGAGTGAAAATGTCATGGCAGCTCGCATTCCTTCCGGGGTTGAGTTTCTTTCTGATTCTACGAATGCTGGAATATCATCCACAGAAGCGAATGCATCGTTCAATTGTATTCGTGGTGCTGATCCTAATTTTTGATCGTATGGAGGAACGGGTTTTCCCATGTATATAGTGCTAACTAAAGATTTCTTTTCCAATTTTGTGAGCTCAGTAGCCTCAGGAAGTCTCTGCTCAACTTTGATCGTTACTTCTCTTAGGACAGTTACGACCATGAAAAAGAACAACAGGATAAAAATTACATCTGGAAGTGATGCAGTAGAAATCCTTGGATTTTCTTTCCCTTTTTTTCTAAATCTTGACATAGCTTTTAGTTTTCTCCTAAGTCCTCAGGTTCCGCTTCTGAGATCTTCATCGGATAAGTGTTCTTGACCTTTTCTCTTATGGTTTCACAATTCTTCTTCTGAGAAGCTGTCGTAATCGGATTTAAAGGATTTTCACACTGTCGTAAATCCTCATAAGTCATCCTGCCACGAGTTTCCTTCTTCGCCATATCATCTCTCAATTCCCTGTATGCCGCTTTGAGTTCGTTTTGTACCTGCAAATAAATATCATAAGAGGTTCCCCTGTCATTTTTAAGTGATACGACCGCTTTTTCCGGACTATCCGATAGGTCAGGATTAGCTCCATTATTAGATATGAATCTCTTGGTCACTTCCCGCAAATTACGAACCTTCACATATTCATTCTCTACGAGCAGCAGGTCATTTGCATTGATAAGTACTTCCAGAACATTTCTCTTATTGATTGGAGGTATATCCTGAGGTTCTTCGATCCAGGGTGGTAATCTGTGCAAAATTCCCTTATCGATCTTGATCGTGGTCGTTACCAGGAAAAAGATCAGGAGAAGGAATGCAATATCGGCCATAGAACCGGCATTGATCTCGTTATTTTGCTTTTTGCCTCTGGCCATGATTAACCTCCTTGAATTATACTTTTTGTAATATCTCCAAACAATGCCAGTATTCCGCCAACTACAAGAACATACAGAGTTTTTAAACCGGCATCGTACATTTTCATTTCAGATCCTGAAATACCGTCTGCTATTGCTTTTTCTGTCAGATCCCCCGATGCGGTAGCATATCCTATCCCAAAAACGATGAGGATGAATGCAATTCCGACAAGCGCTTGAATACCTGACGATTTGTCGTTTAAAATTCCTCGTACCATTCCGATCAATAAGACTAAAACCCCAATGACCAGCATGGCATATGCTATATAAAGTCCAATTTCATAAATATTCATAGTCTCTCTGATTAATTATGTGAAACAATACCATGCTTAACTAGCATATCAACAAATGAAATAGAAGCATCTTCCATATCATTCACGATACCGTCAATTCTCGATACGATATAGTTATAGAAAATCTGAAGAATAACAGCAACTATAAGTCCGAATAAGGTTGTAAGAAGTGCCACTTTAATACCACTGGCTACAATTCTCGGGTTGATATCACCGGCGCTTTCAATTGCGTCAAATGCATTTACCATACCGATGACCGTTCCCATGAATCCTAACATCGGTGCAAGTGCAATAAAAAGAGAGATCCAGATCAATCCTTTTTCAAGTATACCCATTTGAACTGATCCATAAGCTACAACTGATTTCTCTACAACTTCCATTCCTTCCTTGGATCTTTCTAAACCCTGATAAATGATATCAGCAATAGGGCTTTTACTCGATTTGCAAATTTCTTTTGCTCCCTCAATATTTTTTGCTTCGAGATTGCTCTCCACTTCGCTTAAAAGTTTCTTTGTGTTGGTGGAAGCAAGTGTAAGAACGATTATTCTTTCAATTGCAAATGCCAACCCAAGTATAAGACAGATCAATACGATCGACATAAATACAGGCCCGCCATCGACAAACCATTTCATCAATAACTGATGTCCCTGAACTGCTTCTTCAGCAGCTGCATCTGCTTCTTCAGCCTGAGCCAAAACTACAGCAGTATTGAAAACAATGAGTGTTAAACTCGCAAGAAAAGATCGTAGTAGCTTTTTCATAGTGTGCTTGTTATTAGATTAACTATTAGGTCACAAATAAAAGTAGTTTTTTTTAAATTTTAAACTCTAATTTAATTGTTCCTGCTTTAAGGTTTTAAGATAAAAAAAAATTTGCGGAGAGAGCGGGATTCGAACCCGCGATACCCTTTTGAGGTATACACGCTTTCCAAGCGAGCGCCTTCAGCCACTCGGCCACCTCTCCTGCAAGGGCAGCAAAAGTAAAAATAAATAATTTGGATTCGCTGATTACCACTGCTTATTAAAGTTTTTTATCTCCAATTATTGGCGCATTATTATCTTTTGACATTCATATTACTTAAACTAAACAGGTCGATCGCATTTCGTGTCGTGATTTCCTCTACTTTACTTTCCTCTATTCCATATATCTCCGCTATCTTCTTGACCACATAAACCAGATAACTGCTTTCATTTCTTTTCCCTCGGTATGGGACCGGACTTAAATATGGCGAATCGGTTTCAACTACCAGACTTTCTAACGGAATATCAGGTAAAACTTTGTCTAATCCACCATTCTTAAATGTTACAACTCCTCCTATTCCCATCAAAAACTCATTTTTGATGATCTCCTCAGCGTGTACAACGGTACCTCCAAAACAATGGAATACTCCACGAAGCCTTTCGTCTTTGCTATCCGAAACTGCTTTTATGCAATCATCAATACTATCTCTGCTATGGATCACGATCGGTAATTCAAGTTCTTTAGCCCATTTTATTTGTGTGTTATAGGCATCTTTCTGTTGTTTGGAGAAGCTTGTGTCCCAATAATAATCCAGTCCGATTTCACCAATGGCACATATCTCATTCCCGGATATTTTTTCATAGATCACATCCAGTTGAGCTTTATAGTCTTTTTTTACCGAGCAGGGATGTAATCCCAACATCGGTATAAAAAAATCCGGATAACTATCCTGCAGACTAAACATGTCATCAATGGTCGCAGTATCTATATTAGGTAGCAATACTTTCTCTACGCCTATTTCTCTGGCCCGTTCGACGACCTGGTCCAGATCATCATTAAAATCCTTTAAATAAGTGTGTGCATGTGTATCAATGATCATTCAGGCACTATTTAGCCAACTTTCGCTCTTGCCTCCATAACAGGATCCAAGGTCGAAAAGGTATATCCCTTTTCGCTGAATTTTTCAAGATAACGGGGAAGCATAAACTTTAAATTCTTGTATGCTTTAACAGAATCGTGGAATACAACAATGCTGCCCCTTTCCGTGTTTTTTATGACGTTTTTTAAGCTTTTGCCCGGGTCTGCTTTTATATCCCAGTCATAACTCAACACATCCCACATTACGATTTGAAAATGCTGCTTTAAACTTTCATACTGCGAGAATTTCAGTTTGCCGTATGGTGGTCTGAAAAGAGGTGAGCTTATCCACTCCGACGCACTGCGAACATCTCTTACGTATTCTCCGGGTGAGCTTTTCCAACCGTTCAAGTGATTGAAACTGTGATTGCCGATACTATGACCGGCTGCGATTATGTTTTTAACGACTTGTTGTCGGTGTCTGACGTGCTTCCCAAGACAGAAAAAAGTCCCTTCGGCATTATACTTTTTTAACTCTTCCAAAACCCACATCGTGATCTCTTCATGAGGTCCGTCATCAAAAGTCAGATAAATTTTCTTCTCATTGGTATCCACCTTCCACAATGCTTCAGGAAAGACCTTTCTCAGTATAGTCGGAGATTTGTATATTCTCATAATGCGGTACAAAAGTATTCTTTTGATACCATAATATTTAATTCTAATTTTATTGCTCCAATTAAACAGGTATGAAATCAGCTATCAGAGTCAGATTTGCCCCAAGTCCAACCGGTCCACTACATATGGGTGGGGTGCGAACAGCATTATATAATTACCTTTTTGCAAAAAAGAATAACGGGACTTTTATACTCAGAATCGAGGATACCGATCAATCCAGATTAGTAACCGAAGCTGAAAAATATATCATCGATGCACTAAAGTGGTGCGGGATCGAACCAGAGGAAGGAGTTGGTTTCGGTGACGGAGAATTTGGTTCCTACAAACAATCAGAGAGAACAGCACTATATAGAAAGTATGCGGATACACTGATCGAAAGCGGCAATGCCTATTACGCCTTCGATTCTGCTGAGGAATTGGATGCCAAAAGATCTGATGCGGAAAAAGAAGGAGAGCGATTTCAATATGATGAATCGACAAGAATGAGTATGAAAAACTCGCTTAGCCTCGATAAGGAAGAGGTGGACCGACATATTGAAAATGGAAACTTCGTCATCCGTTTCAAAATGCCGGCAAATGAAGAGATCGTTTTTGATGATGTCGTAAGAGATAACGTTATCTATAAAAGCAGTGACCTCGATGATAAGATCTTGTTAAAAGCTGATGGATTCCCAACTTATCATTTGGCGAACGTAGTTGATGATCATCATATGAAGATCTCACATGTCATAAGAGGAGAGGAGTGGCTTCCATCAACTCCTTTGCATGTTGTTTTATATAAAGCATTCGGATGGGATCAGCCGATATTTGCCCACCTGCCGTTGATCTTAAAGCCCGGTGGTAAAGGAAAGCTTAGTAAAAGAGATGGAGCCAAGCACGGCTTCCCTGTATTCCCGCTCGATTGGAAAGATCCAGATAGCGCTGAAATTTCGCCCGGATATAAAGAAGCTGGTTTTATTCCGGAAGCTTTTCTGAATATTCTTGCTTTATTAGGATGGCATTCCAGTGAGGATAAAGAAGTGTTCACTCTAGAAGAGCTGGTTAAAGAGTTCGAGCTGGAAAGAGTCGTAAAATCCGGAGCGAGATTCGATTTCGAAAAGGCGAAGTGGCTCAATCAGCAACACCTGATGAGCACAGAGGATAGTTTGCTGGCTGCAGAGCTGCGAAATTTACTTCTCGAAGAACAGAAAGACTATAATTTAGAATATTGCGAGAAGGTCGTTTCTATGATGAAGGAAAGAGTTTTCTTCCTTAAGGAGATCCCTTCGGAAGCATCTTATTTATTTGGTGATATCGAATCGTATGATGAAAAAATGGTTCGCAAGAAATTCAAAGCTGAAAATGAAGCACTTTATCATGAGTTTATCGAGGATATAAATACGCTCGAGAATTTTAATGCTGGATCGATCGAAGCTGCGGTTAAATCTTTCATTGAACGCAAGGAAATTGGTTTCGGAGCGATCCTGCCTATAATAAGATTATGTGTTTCAGGAACTGTTCAGGGTCCATCGGTATTTGATATAATGGAGTTACTTGGTAAATCTGAAGTAATTTCAAGAATGTCGAAGGGCATTGAATATTTTAGTGAGAATCTAGTTAATTAGCATTATGCCAAAAAAGAAACCAAAAAAAGGTAAGCCTAAGGTTCACAAGGACCTGGAAGGCTTCGAAATAAATATCAACGAGTTTGGAGAGCTCAAATCAAATACCAGCGTCGAGGAACTGAATAAATTCCTCAACAAAAAGGTAGATGATAAAAAGCTTAGAGATCGGGATGACCTAAAAGAAAAATGGGAGGAAGAGTGGGCAGAGGATGAAGAATCTGAAGACGATCAGGTTGATGAAGATGTCGATCCCGAAAAGATGGAGGATATCGATGATGAAGATCTGGAAAAATTAAAGTCTGAAGATGATTAGACCTGTCAGGGTTTTGGTTGCTAAAGTTGGTCTCGATGGCCACGACCGTGGTGTTAAAGTGATCGCTTCCGCATTAAAAGATGAAGGCATGGAAGTGATCTATACCGGTCTGAGACAATCTGCTGCAATGGTTGTTAAAGCTGCTCTTCAGGAGGACGTTGATGTTATTGGCATCAGCAGCTTATCCGGTGCACATATGACCATTTTCCCCAAAGTTCTGGAGGAGATGAAGCAGCATGATATGAATGATGTTCTGCTTACCGGGGGTGGAATTATTCCTGAAGAGGACATGGCGACATTAAGAAAAATGGGAGTTGGAGAGATTTTCCCTCCCGGTACGAACACAAAAAACATTGCAGGTTATATTAGAGATTGGGTTAAAGAAAATCGAAAATTTTAAAGCATGATCGCACATTTAGAAGAGTTTAAAACAATAAGTACCATCATTGAGGATGGATGTCTCATTATTGAGATCGACAGAGAAGATAAGATGAATGCCTTAAACCTCAATCTGATCGAGGAATTAGGTCAAGTCATGGATTACTTCTATAAACATAAAGAGCTTAATGGAGCTATTATAACCGGAAAAGGAAATAAAGCTTTTGCAGCCGGTGCTGACATTTCAGAGTTTACCGGCTTTAGCTCTGCGCAGGGTATCGAAATGTCTCGTGCGGGTCATAATGTCTTTAACAAGATCGAGAATGCTCCAAAACCGGTTATCGCAGCAGTAAATGGATTTGCTCTGGGCGGTGGATGCGAATTGGCTATGGCTTGTCACTTAAGAGTAGCTAGTCCAAATGCAAAATTCGGTCAGCCCGAGATTACATTAGGTATCATTCCTGGTTATGGTGGAACCCAGCGGTTGGTTCAATTAATTGGTAAAGGGAAAGCTCTGGAATTGTTGATGACAGGAGAGATGATCGATGCTGAAGAAGCTTATAAACTGGGTCTTGTCAATTATGTGGTCGAAAACGATGCTCTTACAGATAAAGCAAAAGAGTTGATCAAGAAAATCTCAAAGAAAGCTCCACTGGCTATTCGCTCCGTTATTTGTTCCGTGAACGCTTATTTTCATCCACGTAAGGATGGTTTTGAGCATGAGATAGAACAATTTAGTAAATGCATGGGTACCGAGGATTTCACTGAAGGTACCTCCGCTTTCTTAGAAAAGAGAAAAGCAGAATTTAAAGGAAAGTAATCGATGAAATATAGATACGAAAAAGATACGCTTGGCAAGGTTGAAGTTCCTGCCGATAAATATTGGGGTGCTCAAACTCAACGCTCAACTCAAAATTTTAAGATAGGTGATGCATCAACCAGAATGCCTATGGAGATCATCAGAGCTTATGCAGTCCTTAAAAAAGCGGCAGCATCAACCAATGCAGATCTTGGCATTCTCGATAAGGAAAAGGCGGAAATGATCGCCAAAGTTTGTGATGAGATCCTCGATGGCAATCTCGACGATCAATTTCCATTGGTTGTATGGCAAACGGGTTCAGGTACGCAAACCAACATGAATGTGAATGAGGTGATCGCTTACAGAGCTCATGTCTTAAAGGGTGGCGAACTTAGCGATGAGAAAAAATATATGCATCCGAATGACGATGTCAATAAATCGCAATCATCTAACGATACTTTCCCAACTGCAATGAGTATTTCAGCTTATAAGATCACAGTTGAAAATCTTATTCCTTCTTTAGAAAAACTGAAAAGTGCGTTGGCAAGTAGGTCAGAAAAGATGAAAGATGTAGTGAAGATCGGTCGAACGCATTTTATGGATGCAACGCCGGTAACACTAGGTCAGGAATTTTCCGGCTATGTATCACAACTGGATCATGCTATTTCTACTGTTAAAAATAGTCTGGATCACCTTTCTGAGTTGGCTCTTGGCGGTACAGCCGTTGGTACCGGTATTAATTCACCAAAAGGCTATGCTGAAAAAGTAGCAGCGAAGATAAAAGAGTTGAGCGGTCATCCGTTCAAATCAGCTCCCAACAAATTTGAAGCACTTGCGGCCCACGATGCCATAGTCGAAGCGCATGGCGCTATTAAAACTGCTGCTGTTAGCCTCATGAAGATCGGGAACGATGTTAGAATGCTTTCTTCCGGACCAAGAAGCGGAATCGGTGAGATCAATATTCCTGCAAATGAGCCCGGTTCTTCGATCATGCCTGGAAAAGTAAACCCAACCCAGGCAGAGGCATTAACTATGGTTTGTGCCCAGGTAGTTGGAAATGACGTTGCGATAAATACAGGTGGAATGACAGGACATTTTGAGTTGAATGTCTTTAAACCTGTTATGATCTATAATTACCTTCAATCTGCTAAACTGCTCGGTGATGCTGCAGTATCCTTTGCAGTTAACTGTGTGGAAGGTATTGAGCCAAATTTTGCTCGTATTAAGGAAAATCTTGAGAACTCTCTCATGTTAGTCACGTCTTTAAATCCGCATATCGGTTATTATAATGCAGCAGCTATTGCCCAAAAAGCTCACGAAGAGGGAATCACTCTCAAAGAAGCTGCCCTGAAACTCGAACTTTTAACTGAAGATCAGTTCGAAGAGTGGGTCGATCCTAAAAAGATGGTTGGAACACTGTAAAAAGTGCTTTCAGCTATTTATTTATATATAATAATTTGTTATCTTTACGGCAACCATTTCATTACAATTCGATAGTTTTTCAGTCATCATTACAAGAACCAATCACATGAAAACCATGAATAGAATCTTTATCTTTTTACTACTTAGCGTAGTTACATATCTTTCTAATCCTCAAGATATTAAAGCTCAATATCTCCTTGATTCAACCGCTGTTGATACTTCCGTCCTTCTTTCCGGTCTGGATATTCCCTGGGAAATGAAACTAGGTCCGGATGGTTATATCTACTTTACCGAGAGGTATGGTAGAATTAGCAGAGTTCACCCTGATACAGGAGTTCAGGAGGTTTTGGCGGATATATCATCCTCAGTTTTACAGATCGGTGCTGCCGGTTTACTAGGTATAGCACTTCACCCCAGTTTCCTGGATACTCCATTTATTTATGTGATTTATACCTATGATGTTGATTCAAGTACCCTTTACATGAATGAACGCCTTGTAAGGTTTGAATTTGACGGGAGTGGACTGATCAATCAAACTACTTTAATGGATAGTATTGGCGCTAGTTTGTTCGTTGCAGGTTCGAGATTGATCGTTGGTCCGGATAGAAAACTATATGTTACTACAGGATGTACACAAGATTTTACTCAGGCACAAAATTTACAGAGCAAATCGGGTAAGTTGTTAAGGTTGAATCTGGATGGTACCGTACCTCAGGATAATCCATATTCAGGCAATCCGGTTTACAGTTTAGGACACAGGAATCCGCAAGGATTAGATCTACATAATGGTATTATCTACCTGGCAGAGCATGGTCCGCATAATGACGACGAGATCAATATAATTCAGGCTAAAGGAAATTATGGCTGGCCAAACGTCGAAGGTTACTGCGACGACACATCAGAAACGCAGTATTGCATTGATTCAATGATAGTTGAGCCTTTATATTCTTATATTGCTACTATTGGTATTTCTGAAGTCATGTTTTACGAAGGGAATGCTTTTCCGGAATTTGAAAATTCACTTCTTCAGTTATCGTTGAAGAACCAGAGAATTTATGTTGTGA
The DNA here is from genome assembly GCA_013001465.1 of Chitinophagales bacterium. Lineage (GTDB taxonomy): Bacteria > Bacteroidota > Bacteroidia > Chitinophagales > JABDMM01 > JABDMM01. The sequence goes on from JABDMM010000080.1 coordinate 21,436, forward strand.
AATTGGATTCTAGTGGACAAAATATTCTTTATCAAAACCAATATTTCCATTATGAGTTTGGTCGATTGAGAGATATCCTTCAAATGCCGGATGGTCGTTTGTTTGTTGCAGGTCAGCCTCCGCAAAATGATCCATTCAACCACTATATATTTGAACTTAAACCTGCAGGAATTCCAACATGTGCTACACCTGCAAATCCGGATACAGCGATCAGTAATGATACAGTGACATTTAGCTGGGATCCTGTTCCTGGGGCAACTCAATATGAAATTAGGGCAAAAACATTACCGGTAGGCGAGTATCAGAAATTCACGTATCCTGCCGGACAAACGTCAGTTACTTACCCATTTGTGCCACCTGGATTTTATGGATGGCAGGTATCTGCAAAGTGCGGTACAGTAAAAAGTCCTGTATCTGTTATGGAGATCTTCAAGGTAGGAATTGTGACGCCACCTTCATCATGTCCGATTCCTGACCCTCCATTTACAAACAATATTCAGAAAACATCAGCACAACTGAACTGGGATCCCGTTGAAGATGCCCAAACACATATCGTTCGTGGTGGGATCGCCGGATCGAATTTAAATTCCTGGCTTTATTTTGATACAAAAAGTACCAGCAACAACTTCATTGCTTCCGGTTTAACTCCCGGAGTTAGTTATCAATGGCAGGTTAGGGCTGTTTGTGATACCGCTGCCGGAGATTCTTCTGGTTGGTCCCAGGTAGGAGCTTTCACAACGTTGATCTGTAGGATCCCTAAACCTATACATTCTGTTATCAATACATCGAGCAGTGCGACCTTATATTGGACTCCTGTTAGTAATGCAATATTTTATGAGATCTGGGGCAAGGATGTTAATACTTCAAGTATCGTCAAATTAATAAGACCTGGTTCGGATACCTCTTATCATGTCACAGGTCTGGATGCGCAAAAAACATATATCTGGTCTGTTTTTACGCATTGCGATTCCAACAGAAGCTTAATATCAAAGTTTGCATTACCCCCTGATACGATCTCAGGGTCTCCTAAAGGTTCAAGCCTGCAAGGTTCCTATTTTAGTGAATTTAGAATCTTGCCAAATCCAAACGATGGGCGATTCACTATCACCTATATATCTACTGAAAAAGTAGACGATGTTAAGGTTCATATTTATGATCATCTTGGTAAACTGGTACATGAAGAATTGCAAAGTGGGGATGATTTTATCAATAAACATATCGACCTCCAGCATTTACCAAAAGGGGTATACATGCTAGAGATAGGTAATGACAAGTTCGCGGAAAAGCGAAGGATAGTGTTACAATAATTGCATTCGGCAGCGCAGCTGTTGGATTGTGGACAGATACATGCGTTTTTACTTATTGGTTCTTTTAATAGCAACTGCTTTCAATTGTAGTGGTCAATTTACGTTGGATTCCACGATACTGGATACCACTGTAATATATTCAGGCCTGGACATCCCGTGGGAATTAAAGTATGGCCCTGATGATCATCTGTGGGTTAACGAGAGATACGGTAAGATCCAGAGAATTAATCCTCAAAACAAGCAAGGAAGTACAATATTAGATCTGACACCAACGATCTGGGCAAGTTTTGAAGCCGGTCTGCTCGGTATGGACTTTCACCCTGATTTTCCGGATTCTCCTTTCGTCTTTATCATCTATTCATATGGAAATGCAGTTGATAACCATATGAAAATCGAGAGGTATAGATTTGATGGGAAGGTCCTTATGAATCCAGTATTAGTTTTCGACAGCATAGGCTCAGCTATCAACCATAACGGTTCCCGTATGGTTATAGGAACAGATCGTAAGTTATATTTTACTACAGGGGATTTGATGGATAAAAGCTTACCTCAGGATCTTCAATCATATAATGGTAAAGTGCTGAGAATTAATCTCAAAGGGACAATTCCAGACGACAATCCCTTCCCAGGAAGCCCTATATGGTCATATGGTCACAGGAATGCACAGGGTATCACCATAGGTCCCGACAAGAGGATCTATATGACCGAACATGGCGATATCAGTGATGATGAATTTCAAGTCTTAGTAAAAGGTGGTAATTATGGATGGCCCGATATCGAAGGATATTGTGATGATCCTGATGAAATGTCTTATTGTGGCAATCCTGCCAATGTATATCCAAAGTACATCTGGACTCCAACTATTGCACCCTCAGATCTCATATACTATGATCACAGTGCAATCCCGGAATTCAAGAACAGGTTTATTATAGCGACTCTGAAAACAAAAAAACTGATTGCATTGAAATCTTCGAAAGGCGCTCAGAGTCAGATCTTAAATGAGAGGGACTATCTGGAAAACAACCTGGGGAGGATCAGGGACATTTGTTTTTCACCTGATGGCCGTATCTATTTAGCATTGAACGGACAAACATACTTCAATTCAAATCCCTTCACACACACTATTGTTGAGCTTAAAAATTCTGACTATGAGAAGTGCAGACCTGTGGAAGGGTTAAAAGTGGATCCACTGTCTTTTAGCAGCGTCAAACTACAGTGGGATGCTTCCCCGGATGCAATTGATTATCTTATCAAGGGAAAGCAGGAAGGCGGGAACTGGATCTTTGTCAACTCTAACACACCTTCTTTTCAAGTCAATGCCTTGGATCCTAAAGCAAAATATATCTGGAAAGTAGGGAGCATCTGTATTGGAGATACTAATTTTTCTAAGACGGATACTTTTCAAATTGAAAATTTAATCGAGTGCAGACCGCCCGCAAATGTATGGACAAGCAACATCAGCGGGAATTCTGCAAAATTGAATTGGGCTGCAGCAAACTATGTGCATACATATAGAATTTATGGTCAGATCGCAGGCGATCCTGGAATTATTAAATTATATTTTCCAGACTATATATCTTCCTATAATGCATCGGGTCTAAGTCAGGGAGTTACTTATTCATGGGCAGTTCAAAGTATTTGCAATTCAAATCCACAAATAGTATCCAAGTTAAGCCAGATAACGAGTTTTTCGACACAGAATGTGTCCCAAAAGGAAGAATTCAATAAAAAGAGCGATGTTGAAGTATATGGATTAAATGGTTCAAAACTATTTTCTGGAAGAGATTTGAGCGTAAATGACCTGAATGAATTACTGAGAGAATTGAGCTCAGGACTATATATAATCAAGCTTGAAACGAACAGAAATGTTGAAATTATTAAGCACTTTCAGCATTTTTAAACTAGAGGCATTATAAATAATGCTATCTTAAATATATGTTTTAGCTAAAAAATCACTATTTTCAAGATTATAATTTTTAAATCAAAACCCTAAAATATGAGAAGATTACTTACTCTACTATTGATTTTTACGATCGTAAGTACGACAGTTGATGCTCAGGTTTGTACACCTGATACCAACGTAACAAGTGCAGGAATAACTCCTGATATACTTCCTCTTGCGGTCGAAGGTATCCCTTATGATGTGAGTGCAACTATACTTGTGCCTGCGGATACAATGATTCCCGGTGTACCGGTTCCTGCAACTATCAACTTTTTTAGATTGGATGCCGCTATAGGTTTACCATCTTGGTTGAATATTGCCTGTGTTCCAGCGAATTGTCAGTTCCCTCCGGGATACAGTTGTGTAAGAATTACCGGGCAACCTCCATTGGGTAAGGCTGGTAAGTACAAATTACGGTTCTTGATCACATTGAACGTCACTGTTCCAAACTTTGGTACACTTGAGTTCCCAGATACAATTGACGGGTACTTCGTTAATGTAGTTGAGCTTTGCGAACCAGACACAACACAGCAATCTACAGGTATTAGTCCGGATACGTTACCTCCTTTATGTACAAACAGAGATTATATCGTTTGTGCTACTGTAACAATACCTCCGGATACAACTATCCCTGGTGTTCCTGTTCCGGCTACAATTAATTATTTCAGATTAGATAGTGTTCAGGGACTTCCGGAATGGATACAATACTCTTGTAACCCATTGAATTGTACATTCCCTCCAGGACAACATTGCATTAAGATCGCCGGTTGTCCACCTTGTGGTTCACAGGGCAGGTATGATGTGCTGTTCTTTATTACTCTGAATGTCACCATTCCGCTTGTCGGAACATTAGAATTCCCTGATACTGTTCAAGGATATTACTTTGACGTGAATCCGGAGAATGAAGCAATAAACATTCAGACAAAGAAAGCTACTTTAACATGGAAGAGCACTCCTGGAGCTACAGGACATCAGATCATGGGTGGACAGCTTGGCTCGCCTCCTATTATGATCAATACAGGTAGTGCCACTTCTCTTGTAGCTACCGGCCTTGTACAAGGTCAGTGTTACTATTGGAGAGTGAGACCTACTGCTGGTGGTCAAGTTGGCGAATGGTCTTGCTGGGATACATTCTACACTTGTGCTCCTCCAACTGGATTGACTGTAACTAATTTGACAAATACTACAGCTACATTGAACTGGAATTCCGGGCCTGCAAATGTATCTTCTGTTGTTGCAGGAAGACCTAACCCTGGTGGACCTAGCTCAATAGTTACTCTTAATGCAGGGACGAACACTTCATTAAACGTTTCAGGGCTTGTCGCTTGCCAAGAGTATGTTTGGACTGTATACGGAAATTGTGAAGGTGGTGGTGCATCAAATATTGCAACTCCAAACTTCTTTACTACAACCGGTTGTCCTGCTAAAGGTGATCTGTCAATGCTTAATACTATTCCTGGATCTGTCGCGGTTGAACTTGCGCCAAATCCTGCTACGGAGACTGTTAAAGTTTTGATTGCCGGATTAGAAGATCAGGCCAGCGTTAATGTTGAGATCTATGATATGACTGGTAAGCTAGTTTCAGGATATAATCTTGATGCTGCTCCTTATATGAGTGAACTCCAAATTAATACCAGCGATTTCGCCAACGGTGTTTATCAAGTGATAACTACTACAGGTGCAACTACTGATATTCAAAAACTTATTATCAAATAAGTTTAGGAGAAAACTAAGAAAAAAGCCACTTCATTTTGGAGTGGCTTTTTTTATTATAAAAACTCATAGCCAATATCCTTCCTGAAATACTTGTTCTCAAAGGATATCTGATTTGCAGTATGGTAAGTCTTTGCTAATGCTTCTCTAAGATTAGAATCCAGAGAAGATACCATCATTACTCTACCACCAGAACTTTTAAGAGATCCTTCCTTTTTAGTTCCGGCATGAAAGATGATGCTGCCATCAATAGTCTCGAAATTAGAGATCTCTAAGTTTTTCTTGTACTTCTCAGGATATCCTCCAGAAGCCAGCACTACAGTAGCGCAATAGTCCTTGCTGATCTGCAGATCATAATTTGATAATGTATTGGTTTTAATAGCGATGAACAGTTCCAGCAGATCAGAATTAATTCTAGGTAATATAACTTCCGTTTCCGGATCTCCTAACCTGCAATTGTATTCTATGACATAAGGCTCTCCGCCAACTTCGATCAAACCGAAAAAGACAAAACCCTGATAGTGGATATTCTCCTTTTCGAAACCTGCAATTGTAGGATCGACAACCTTCCGGATCACTTTTTCCATCAACTTTTCATCAACGAACGGAGCTGGTGAAATGGCACCCATCCCCCCGGTATTCAATCCAGTATCACCTTCGCCAATTCTTTTATAATCTTTTGCATTCGGTAATAACACATATTCTTTACCATCGGTGAGAGCAAATACTGAGAATTCAAGACCACTTAAAAATTCTTCTATAATTACTGTTTCGCTGGCTTCACCAAAACGTCCATCTAGTAACTCCTTAAGCTGAATTTTAGCTTCGTTCTTATCTTCGAGTATCAGAACTCCTTTACCGGCTGCCAGTCCGTCAGCTTTAAGAACAATTGGAGTTGTCGAGTCATCTATGTGCTTATAAGCCTCGTCTATATTAGACTTTTCTACTTCCAGATATCCTGCTGTAGGGATTCCTTGCCTAATCATAAACTCTTTTGCAAACTTTTTACTCCCTTCCAACATCGCTCCATTTTTATTCGGACCGATAACCACCAGATCAGGAATTCCGGCCATTGCATCTGTAATTCCAGCTACCAAAGGGATTTCCGGCCCAACTACCAATAGTGTAATATTTTCTTTTTCAATAAATTCCTGCACGTTTTTGAAGTCGAGAATGTCCAGATCAACATTTTCGCCTTCTAACTGAGTGCCACCATTTCCAGGTGCTATGAAAAGCTTTGTGCACATTGGACTCTGCTTTATTTTCCATGCAAGTGCATGTTCTCTACCACCGGAACCAAGAACCAGAATTCTCATAAAACTTTAATTTAGATGCTAATTTGTCAATTCAAATGAAGAAATGTGCAATAAACTGCCAAATTCTGTAAAAATTTAGGTTGGAATGCTATTTGAGTTAAAGGAAATCTCAAATTATTTGGAATAAATAAGTCTTATTTTTGTTATTACTTAAAATCAGATAGAACACAATGGCGATCGGAGATATATTTGGAAAATTATTTGGAAGCAAACATTTAAAGGATATTAAGGGATTAAGTCCTTTAGTCGACCAGATCAATGGAGAATGGAATTCATTGCAGCAGAACTCTCATGATGAGTTGAGAAATAAAACACACGAATTCAGAGAGATAATAAAAGAAGGGTTAAAAGAGATCACGTCTCAGATAGATGCTTTAAATCAAGGAATCGAGGATGACCCCGATATGGATGTCGACCTTAAAGAAAAAACTTACCTGCAGATCGATAAACTTATCGAGGAAAAAGATGATCAGCTAGAGAAAATTCTTGATAACATCTTACCTAAGGCGTTTGCTGTCGTTAAGGAGACCGCAAACAGATTCATGCATAATAAAGAGATCGAGGTCACTGCTACTGATCTCGATCGGGATCTTGCTGTCGATAAAGAAAATATAATTATTAAAGGCGATAAAGCCATTTACCAAAATGAGTGGATGGCCGCTGGTAGTTTGATCCAGTGGAACATGCTACACTATGATGTTCAGCTCATCGGTGGTATTGTTCTTCACCAGGGTAAAATTGCAGAGATGGCGACAGGTGAAGGTAAAACGCTAGTTGCAACCCTACCTACCTATTTGAATGGACTATCCGGAGATGGAGTTCATATTGTAACGGTAAACGATTATTTGGCGCGAAGAGACAGTGAATGGATGGCTCCAATTCTTAACTTTCTTGGTCTAACAGTAGATTGTATAGATAAGTATAAACCCCATTCTGAAGATAGAATAGCAGCTTACAATGCGGATGTTACCTACGGAACAAATAACGAATTTGGCTTCGATTATCTAAGGGATAATATGGTGAGAAACCCCGATGAACTTGTTCAGGGTAAACTGCATTTTGCAATGGTCGATGAGGTGGATTCTGTACTTGTCGATGACGCGAGAACTCCTTTGATTATTTCCGGTCCAGTTGAGACTAGTAATGATAAGCAGTTCTATGACATGAAGCCGCGGATCCAAAAATTGTATGATGTTCAGAAAAAACTGGTTTCCCAATATATAGCAGATGCGAAACGTCTTATTGCTGAAGGCAATGATGGACCCAAGGAAGGCGAAGGTGGACTGGCATTACTGCGAGCACACCGTGCATTGCCAAGAACTAAACCACTCATAAAATATCTGAGTGAGCCTGGAATTAAACAAATACTTCAGAAAACGGAGAATTACTATTTGCAGGAACAGGCAAAGAATATGCCTTTGGTCGATGATCAGCTTTATTTTGTGATCGATGAGAAAAATAATACTGTTGAGTTATCCGATAAAGGAGTTGATCTGATCACCACAGAAAATGAAGAAGCAAGTTTCTTCATCATGCCGGATGTTGGGGCGGAGATTGCAGATATCGAAAAATCAGAATTCTCAGACGAAGAGAAGATCGAAAAGAAGGATAAGCTTATGCAGGATTTTGCGATTAAGTCTGAAAGGATCCACACACTAAATCAATTGCTGAAGTCATACTCATTATTCGAGAAAGACATCGATTATGTGGTGATGGATGGCAAGGTGAAGATCGTCGACGAGAATACCGGTAGGATAATGGAAGGGAGAAGATATTCTGATGGTCTGCATCAGGCGATCGAAGCCAAGGAAAATGTCAAAGTAGAAGCTCCATCGCAGACTTTTGCGACGGTTACTTTGCAGAATTACTTCAGGATGTACCACAAACTGGCGGGTATGACCGGAACAGCGGAAACAGAAGCCAGCGAATTCTGGGATATTTATAAACTCGATGTTGTCGTTATTCCTACGAACAGACCTATAGTAAGAGATGACAGGGAAGATCTTGTCTTCCGAACAACCAGAGAAAAGTATAATGCGATCATCGATGATGTAGTTGAAATGGCGGAAAGTGGAAGACCCGTTTTGGTAGGTACTACTTCCGTAGAGGTTTCTGAGTTGATCGCAAGAATGTTGAAGCGAAAAAATATTCCGCATAATGTCCTGAATGCAAAGCAGCATCAGCGAGAAGCGGATATCGTTGCCACAGCAGGTCAGGGAGGAGCAGTAACTATCGCCACAAATATGGCAGGTAGGGGAACAGATATCAAGATCAATAAACAGGTAATAAATGCAGGTGGTCTTGGGATCATCGGATCCGAGCGTCATGAATCCAGAAGGATCGATAGACAGCTTAGAGGTAGAGCAGGCCGACAAGGAGACCCGGGTTCCAGTCAGTTCTATGTTTCTCTCGAGGATAACCTCATGAGATTGTTTGGCTCCGAAAGGATAGCAAAAGTGATGGATCGACTTGGCTACAAAGAGGGGGAAGTAATTCAGCACTCGATGATCACCAAATCCATCGAAAGGGCTCAGAGAAAAGTCGAGGAAAATAACTTCGGTATAAGAAAGCGGTTGCTGGAATATGATGATGTCATGAACACTCAAAGAGAGGTGATCTATAAGAAAAGAAAGCATGCGCTCTTTGGAGAAAGACTGTCTCTGGATATCATGAATACATTCTATGACCTCTGTGAAGAGCTCATCGATACCTTTAGAGAAGAAGGAAACTATGAAGAGTTTAAGCTGAATGTGATCAGATATTTTGCGATCGATACCACGATCTCTCAGGATGAATTTTTTGCCGGCTCGTTGGATTCAGTTACCAAAGATCTGTTCCATGAAGTTCAGAGTGCATACAAGAGAAAGTGCGATGCGATGGTAAAAACTTCTTTCCCGGTATTTCAGAATATTCATAAAAATCGTGGAGAAACGGTAAAGCAGGTAGTTGTTCCAATATCTGATGGTTCGAAAGGACTTCAAATATTAGTAGACCTAGAGAAAACAATGGATTCGAATGGCCGGGAGCTGATCCGATCTTTCGAAAAAAGCATTTCTTTAGCACTGTTAGATGATGCCTGGAAGGAGCATCTGAGAAAAATGGACGATCTGAAGCAGGAGGTTCAAGCAGCGGTTTACGAGCAGAAAGACCCATTATTGATCTATAAGCTCGAAGCGTATAACCTCTTTAAAATGATGATCAGTGAAGTGAACAGATCGATAACTGCATTCTTATTCAAAGGGAATATACCGGTTCAGGACCCAAGTCAGGTTCATGAAGGAAACAGGCAAAAGACGAACCTTTCCGGAATGAAAACTTCACGGGAAGATAAAGCACTAGCGACTCCGAACCAGAATGGTGGTCCGCCAAGGAGAGATGAGAAAAAATTGGAGCCTGTTCGTGTTGGAGCAAAAGTTGGAAGAAATGATCCCTGTCCATGTGGAAGTGGTAAGAAGTATAAAAAGTGCCACGGGGCTAACGGATAAAATGATAACGACAGATAAAAAAATTACATCCAGGATTGATCACACTTTCCTGAAGGCAAATATTACAGGCAAGATCGTCGATTCTTTGTGCAAAGAAGCCGTCGAGTACGAATTTGCTTCGGTTTGTATACCACCCTATTTTGTTAAGAAAGCTGCGCAGATGCTCACAAATGAAAAGCCTCGTGTTTGTACTGTTGTTGGATTTCCATTCGGATACTCCTGCACGCCTTCAAAGGTTGAAGAAGCAAGAAAAGCGATCGATGAGGGAGCAAATGAGATCGATATGGTTGTCAATTTAGCTGCAGTAAAAGATCAAAACTGGAACTTTGTGTTCAATGATCTTCAGACAGTGGCAGTACTCACACAGATGAGAGGAGCTTTAGTGAAGGTGATCATCGAGACACCTCTATTGGTCGATGATGAGATTAAGAAGTTGTGTGAGATCTGTATGAAGGTAAATGTAGATTATATCAAAACATGTACCGGGTTCGCCGGACCTGTAGAAATGGATAGCATTGAAGTGATCAAACATTATATCGATGATTCCATAAAAATAAAAGCTTCAGGAGGGATCAACTCTAAGTCTTTTGTCAACGAATTGATCAATGCAGGTGTAAGTAGAATAGGAACCTCATCAGCAATAAAGATAATATCATGAAAAATTATGTGCTAACAGCAATAATGATCTGCTTGAGTTTTTTATTATTTGCTCAGGAGGAAAGAGGTTTGAAAGTGATACAGGATGAAAAAATAGATCACCTGATGAGAACTTACCAAAAAAAGAATTTGAGCAAAGAGACGGAAGATGGATATAGGATACAGGTCTTACTGAGCAACACGCGAGATGAGGTGAACAAGGCTAAAACAAAATTTTATGGGAGTTATCCTGATCTGAAATGTTACATAGTTTATGATCAGCCGTATTATAAATTACGGGTAGGAGATTTTAAAAGTCGGATCGAGGCAAAGCGAATGCTTTTAAGCATAGCAAACAATTACCCAACGGCTTTCATAGTAAACGATGAAATAAATGTCAGAAACTGAAATAGAAGTATTACCGCTAAAGAGCAAGATAGCTAAAATGGCCTTGGCCAATCATCAGGAGATCGTTGATATCAGAAGATATCTTCATGCTCATCCCGAACTTTCGTTTAAAGAAAAAAATACCGCTGAATACATCACCAGGTGTTTGGACAAGATCGGTGTTCAATATAAAAGTGGAATTGGTGGTTATGGTATAACAGGAACAATAAAAGGAAAGGATCCGGATAGCTTGGTAGTGGCATTGAGAGCTGATTTTGATGCATTGCCGATCACTGAATTGAATAATATTGAATACAGATCACAGAATGATGGTGTGATGCACGCTTGTGGTCATGATGCGCACACTGCAAGCCTTCTCGGTACGTTGAGGATCCTTAATCAACTGAAAAACGAGTTCAGTGGTACTGTTAAATTTATATTTCAGCCTGCAGAAGAAAAATTTCCCGGCGGCGCAAAGTTAATGATCGAAGATGGGGTACTTGAGGATCCAAGACCGGATATGATCATAGGTCAGCATGTCTATCCAGACCTCGAAGCCGGGCAGTTTGGTTTTAGACCGGGAAAATATATGGCAGCTGCAGATGAGATCTATATTACGTTCGTAGGTGAAGGTGGCCATGCTGCGATGCCTAATAAAACGATCGATCCGCTGCTTATCACAGCGCATTTTTTAACTGCTGTGCAGCAGTTGGTGAGTAGAAATGCTGACCCATTCAACGAGACTGTTGTTTCATTTGGAAAGATCATAGGCGAAGGAGCGACAAATGTTATCCCTGATTTTGTGAAGTTAGAAGGAACCATTCGAACCATGAACGAAGAGTGGAGAGATGAGATCCATGATAAATTAAGAAGACTAGCAAATGGAATTGCAGCATCTATGGGTGGAATGTGTGAGTTAGAAATAAATAAAGGTTATCCATATTTAAAGAACGATCCACGAGTTACCAAAAAGCTATTTGATGCTGCTAAGGAGTATATAGGCAACGATGCTGTACATGAATTACCAATGCGAATGGGAGCAGAAGATTTTGCTTACTATTCTCATGAGATACCGGCTTGCTTTTATCGATTCGGAACTGCTAATGCTGCAGAAGGGATCATTTCAGGACTTCATACACCAACTTTTAATATTGAAGAAACATCGTTGAAAGACAGTGTAGGAATGATGACGTGGTTAACGATCAAACTTCTTTCGAAAGATTGAACCTCTGATCGTAAGATATCGTTATAATACCTATTTGGTCTACGATCAGGCAATCTGAAAATAAGACCCTTCTGTTAATAACTTCGTATATTTGCGCTTCGAAAAAAATGAGTAAAGGATCAGACAATATTCACCCTATTTTTAAGGACCTTTTAGACAGGGAATACAAAGAGGAATTTCTTAAGCAAAGAGCTGTGGCTTTATGGTTTACAGGTCTTTCGGGTTCCGGTAAGAGTACCGTTGCGAAAGGGCTGGAGAAGAGAATGTTCGAAAGCGGCTATTTTGTGCAGGTTCTTGATGGTGACAACATCAGAAGTGGGTTGAACAATAACCTTGGATTTGGAGAAGATGACAGAAAAGAAAATATTAGAAGGATCGCCGAAGTTTCTAAACTCTTTGTTCAGAGTGGAATTATTACGCTAAATACCTTTGTAAGTCCAACGAGAGAGATCAGATCACTTGCAGCACGCACGATAGGAACTGATGATTTTTGTGAGATCTATATTAATGCTCCGGTGGAGGTTTGTGAAGACAGAGATGTAAAGGGTTTGTACAAGAAAGCGCGTGCCGGGGAGATCACAAATTTCACAGGAATTCAATCTCCTTTCGAAGCACCGGAACAACCACAGCTAGAAATACGTACTGATCAATTAAGTATCGAAGAGTCGATCGATAAAGTTTTCAATTATATTTTGCCGAAAATAGAATTAAAATAAGATGTCTTATACTATTAATCATTTAAGAGAGCTCGAAGCGGAATCGGTATATGTGATCCGGGAAGTAGCGGCTCAGTTTGAAAAGCCCGGACTTTTATTCTCGGGAGGTAAAGATTCGATCGTGATGACACACCTCGCGATGAAAGCCTTCTATCCAGCAAAAATCCCATTTCCTTTAGTGCATATTGACACCGGTCATAATTTTCCTGAAACCATAAAATTCAGAGATGAACTGATAAATGAGCTCGGTGTTAAACTAATTGTAGGTAGTGTTCAGGAGTCAATTGATTCAGGAAAAGTTGCCGAGGAGACAGGATTCAACGCATCCAGAAACGCCCTGCAAACAGTAACTCTTCTTGAAACTATTGAGAAACATAAATTCGACGCATGTCTTGGTGGAGCGAGAAGAGATGAAGAAAAAGCAAGGGCAAAAGAACGTTTTTTCTCTCACAGAGATGAATTTGGACAGTGGGATCCTAAAAACCAAAGACCAGAGCTCTGGAATATCTTTAACGGACGAAAAAATATAGGTGAACATTTCAGGGTTTTCCCAATTAGTAACTGGACGGAATTAGATGTATGGCAATATATCGCTATGGAAAACATCGCAATTCCGAATCTCTACTTTTCTCACAAGAGAGAAGTTATACAGAGAGACGGTGTCATTCTTGCGGATACAGATTTTCTCAATAAACGACCGGAAGAAGAAGTTAAAGAAATGGTTGTGCGTTTCAGAACTATTGGTGATGCCACTTGTACAGGGGCATCAGAATCAGAAGCATCAGATATAAACGAGATCATTCAGGAAGTTGCCGCTACCAGAGTCACTGAAAGAGGTGGAAGAGCAGACGATAAACGATCTGAAACAGCAATGGAAGACAGAAAAAAAGCAGGTTATTTCTAATCAAATAGAACAATGGAGATCAATAACAATAACAACAACAATCATAATACTGAAGTATTCGACGCGGAGAGCTATCTAAACATGGAACTCCTGAGGTTTACCACAGCAGGAAGTGTCGATGATGGTAAAAGTACACTGATAGGTAGATTGCTTTACGATAGTAAGTCTATTTTCGAAGATCAAATGGAAGCTGTTAGAGAAACCAGTGAGAAAAGAGGCGAGGAACAAGTGAACCTGGCGCTTTTAACAGATGGACTTCGATCTGAAAGAGAACAAGGTATTACCATCGATGTGGCGTATCGCTACTTTTCGACACCAAAGCGGAAGTTCATCATCGCTGACACTCCTGGTCATATTCAATATACCAGAAATATGGTCACCGGTGCTTCTACAGCTAATCTGGCGATCATTCTCGTGGATGCAAGAAATGGTGTAGTAGAGCAGACGAAAAGGCACTCACTTATTGCTTCGTTGCTTGGAATACCTCACGTTGTGATCTGTGTAAACAAAATGGATCTTGTCGATTATTCGAAAGATCAGTTCGAAAAGATCAAAGAACAGTATAAAGATTTCGCCACCAGGCTTGCAGTCAAAGACGTACACTTCATTCCGATTTCAGCATTGATCGGTGATAATGTGGTGCACAGATCTGAAAAAATGACCTGGTATGAAGGGCCAACTCTAATGTATTTACTAGAGTCTATTCACATCGCATCGGATCATAACCATATCGATTCAAGATTTCCTGTTCAATATGTAGTAAGGCCATATAACGATGAATTTCATGACTTCAGAGGGTATGCCGGTAGGATTGCAGGAGGTGTTTTAAAACCAGGAGATGAGGTGTTAGCCATGCCTTCCGGTTTTACAACTAAAATAAAAACGATCGAATTCAATGGTGAACAGTATAAAGAAGCATACGCTCCAATGTCGGTTTGCATCACTCTTGAAGATGATATCGATATTAGCAGAGGTGATATGATCGCTAAGGTTGATAATCATCCTGAAGAAGGCCAGGATCTCGAGATTATGGTTTGCTGGATGAATGAAAAAGAACTTCAGCTTGGCGGAATATATACGCTGTATCATACAAGCAAGAAAACACGCTGTAAGATCAAAGAGGTGAAGTACAAAATGGATATCAATACACTTCACAAGATCGAAGATGACAAGAAATTAGGTTTGAATGATATCGGGAGAATTAGTTTAAGAACTACACATCCGTTATTCTTTGATTCATATAGCAAGAATAGAAGTACAGGTAGTATTATTATAGTTGATGAAACTAACAATAACACTGTCGGTGCAGGGATGATTATATAAAATTTTTTATAATAAGTTTGCTTTTTAAAAAATTGCGTTATATATTCGAATTATGATTATTAGACATAACACATATTATTTACCCGAAACTTTGACGACAATGAATTGTTGTTGTTGGATGAAGCGAACCATGTTTCAGCGGGTGAGTCGTGTTATATAGCTAAATTAGACAAGTAAAAAATCTAAGAGAGCCTCGCTGAAAATTTCAGCGAGGCTTTTTTTTATTCTGAAATGAAATGATACAAACAATTACACATACAGCAATTGAAAAGATCGATCAGATAAGACATCTGATAGGAGATACCCCGATCCACAATTTTGGATCAGCAGATGCATCAGTAAAGCTTTCAGCTAAACTAGAATGGTATCAGATCGGGGGGAGCGTAAAATCCAGGGCGGCATATTTCATAATCAAGAATGCCATAGAAAAAGGATTTATAAATGAGGAAATACGTTTATTGGATGCATCGAGTGGAAACACAGCGATTGCCTATGCAGCGATCTGTGAAAAAATTGGACTTCAGCCAACAATCTGCCTACCGGAAAATGCCAGTGCAGAGCGCAAATCTATTCTGGAGAAGCTTGGAGCGGAAATAGTATATACTTCTCCGTTCGAGGGAACCGATGGAGCTCAGGCGGTAGCAAAGCATATGGCCGAAACGGAACCCTCGAAATACTACTATGCAGATCAATACAATAATGAATATAACTGGAAAGCGCATTACCTCACTACTGCCGGGGAGATCTGGCGACAGACAGATGGGAAAATAACCCACTTCGTCGCTGGTTTAGGGACTACAGGAACAGTTACCGGTACTGCACTCAGACTGAAAGAAATGAATCCGAATATTCAAATAATTGCCCTGCAACCCGATATAGCCATGCATGGTTTAGAAGGATGGAAACATCTCGAGACAGCTATAATCCCGGGTATATACGACAGTAATGTAATCGATCAAAAGTTAGCCGTGAGCACAACTAAGGCGTATAAGACAATTGTAAAACTAGCTGAAGATGAAGGGTTATTGGTTAGTCCTTCCTCTGCGGCTAATTATATAGGAGCAGCAGAAGTAGCGAGTAGTTTATCAAGCGGACATGTAGTTACTATGTTCCCCGATGATGCATCAAAGTATAAGGAAGTTTTAAATGAAATATTATGAGCGATCTTAAGTTAAAAATTCACTCTAAAACACTTAAAGAAATGGAATCTCATGCAAAACTCATTTTTCCATATGAGTGCTGCGGTTTCTTTTTTGGGAATGAGGCTAATGGCAGGTTGATCACCAGAGTTCTTCCTGTTCAGAATGTAAAGAATGGCGATCAAAGGAGACGATTTGAAATTGATCCGGTGGATTATATGAAAGCGGAACAGCATGCGCTGGAGAACAACGTCAAATTATTAGGGATCTTTCACTCCCATCCATTGCATAAAGCTATTCCATCACAGCATGATCTGAAGCAAGCATTACCATACTTCTCATATATTATCCTATCTGTGTATTCAAATAGCATTGAGGATATCACATCATGGAGATTGAATGATGAAGGAGCATTTGAAAATGAAATAATCTATTTAACCGATAAAAAATCAAGTTATGGCAAGAATCATTATTCCAACACCGCTTAGGAAGTTCACGAAAGACGAAAGCACTTTCTTTTCTTCCAAAAAGAACGTACTAGAAGCGATCGAAGAACTATCTTCATTTTATCCCGAGATAAAAAATAATCTTTTTGACGAGGATAATAAGCTCAGAAGTTTTGTGAAGGTCTTTGTAGGAGACAAAGATTATAACTCGCTTCAAGAAAAAGATATTGAATTGCAAGATGATACAGTTGTAAGTATTATTCCTGCAATTGCAGGAGGAACCGGTAAATAACTAAAAAATGGAAAACGGAGTATTTAAAAAGGAAGAACTCGAAAGATACAGCAGGCATTTGATCCTTCCAAAATTTGGAATTGAAGGTCAGCAAAAGCTGAAGCATACAAAAGTCCTGGTCATTGGATCCGGCGGACTCGGAGCGCCACTGCTTCTTTACCTCGCAGCTGCTGGTATTGGAAAGATCGGTATCGTTGATTTCGATGTGGTGGATGATAGCAATCTGCAAAGACAAGTATTGTTTACTGTCGATGATGTTGGGAAACCCAAAGTTGAAGTCGCAAAAAAGAGACTTGAAGCATTAAATCCGCATATTCAAATAGAAGCCTTTAATGAAAGATTAGCTTCAGATAATGTTGAGCGGATATTTAAGTCCTATGATATTGTTGCAGATGGGACAGATAATTTCCCAACACGATATCTGATCAATGATGCGTGTTACTTTTATGGTAAAGTAAATGTTTCTGCCTCCATTTTCCGGTTTGAAGGTCAGGTTTCGGTCTATAATTATTTAAATGAAGATGGAAGCCGAGGTCCAAACTATAGAGATCTGTATCCTGAACCTCCACCACCCGGCCTTGTACCAAGTTGTGCTGAAGGTGGAGTGATTGGCGTTCTACCTGGCATTATAGGTAGTCTGCAGGCAAATGAAGTGATCAAAGTAGCAGCGAATATTGGAGAACCTCTGGTTGGCAAATTATTGGTTTTTGATGCGCTTACATTGGATAGCAGAGTATTTAAGTTTGAAAAGAATAAGGATAATCCGGTTTCGGGAACAAATCCTTCGATAAATGAATTGATTGACTACGAAGCACATTGCGGAATAATAAAAACGGAGAAAAAATCAACGGAAGTGAAAGAGAAATCAGTTGAAGAACTTAAAAAAATGAAGGACGGTCAGGAAGATTTCCAATTGATCGATGTTCGTGAACAACATGAATATGATATTGTTAATATAGATGGAAAGTTGATTCCCTTAGGTGATATATTGCAACATGCAAGCGAGATCTCCAGAGAAAAGCCGGTGATAGTACATTGCAGGAGTGGAGTTCGAAGTGCAACCGCAATTGCTCAGCTTGAAAAGGAATTTGGCTTTGAGAACTTATACAATTTAAAGGGCGGAGTTTTGGCTTATGCAGATGAAATCGATCCGTCGCTTCCAAAATATTAATTCAGGTAGGGTTTTGGGTTAAGGATAAAAGTCCTCTCTTTTAGAGAGGACTTTTATATTTTAGGGACCTATGTTTAAAAGAAACCTTCCTAATTACATCACTTCGATCAATCTCCTTTGTGGAATTTCTGCTATCGTTTCTTTTGCCTACCTCGATGACAGGTTACGATATATTCCGGTATTGGTACTTATTGGGTTAGTTGCAGATTTTTTGGATGGATTTGTTGCCAGAATTACGAAGAGTGCATCGGAAATAGGGAAGCAACTCGATTCTCTGGCTGATCTTGTAACTTTCGGAGTAGTTCCCGGGTTGATCGCGGTTTACTTCCTTAAAAGTGATCCATTTCAGATTGAGGCCATTGAAAGTTTAAATCTGGCTCTGTTAGGACTTCTGATCCCCGTTTTTACAGCCTGGAGACTAGCAAAATTTAATGTAGATGGCGGGAACTACAAGCATTTTAAAGGTTTAGCCAGTCCTGCCAATGCCATTTATTATGTTGGACTTATTTTCCTTCCAGATTCTCAATTCTCATTTTTTATAGATCCTATCTTTTTAGTATCGGCGGTATTTTTACTCAGTGCACTACTGGTAAGTAACTTGCCAATGTTTAATATGAAGTTTGATAATTTTAAATGGAAAGGCAATGAGATCCGTTTTCTTTATCTTTTCGTTGTGATCTCATTACTACTTTTTTTCGGACTGCAAGCGATAAGTCTTTGCATAATTGCTTATATCTTTATGTCAATGATCAATAACCTCTTTAAAAATGAAATTCAAAGCTGAAATAACTATCATGCCACTCAAAGAATTGCTGGATCCACAAGGGAAAGCTGTGCTGCATGGATTACATAATCTGGGATTCTCAAAGATAGAATCTGTACGAATAGGGAAGCATATTCACATCGAAGTTGATGCAGATAGCAAGTCATCTGCCGAAGCTCAGGTAGAAGATGCGTGTAAAAAATTACTGGCAAATCCTGTGATGGAATCCTATTCCTACGAGATCGAGGAGCTGATGAATGTCTAAACTGTATGTCATCCCTACACCTATAGGTAATCTGGAAGATGTTACTTTCAGAGCCATTCGATTGTTAAAGGAAGTAGATGAAGTATATGCAGAAGATACCCGGCAAAGTCAAAAGCTATTAAGACATTACGGCATCGATCGTAAGCTCTATTCTTACCATAAATTCAGTGAGCGTAAAAATGTTCCATCTATGATCGACAAGATAAGGAGTGGAATGGAATTGGCGCTCATTTCAGACGCGGGTACTCCCGGTATTAGTGATCCGGGATTTATATTGGTGAAAGAATGCGTCGATGCAGGAATTGAAATTGACTGCTTACCTGGCCCCGTCGCCTTTGTACCTGCACTTGTGATGTCGGGGATCGATACCAGTTATTTTACCTTTGTTGGATTTCTTCCGCATAAAAAAGGGAGACAGACTCAATTACAAAAGCTGAACGAAGTAGACGGAACACTCGTACTTTATGAATCGCCTCACAGGATCGTGAAGTCGTTGACTCAGCTTAAAGAATTTTTAGGAGATCGGAATGCCGCTGTAGTTAGGGAGATAAGCAAGATCTATCAGGAAACAGTTCGAGGAAGCCTGTCTGAATTAATTGATACATTTGAAAATAAAACTCCGAAAGGAGAATTTGTAATAGTAATAGCAGATGTCAAAAGTTGAAAACATGGAAAGTTCAAACGAAGCCGTGATCCCTGTAGAAGGGAAAAAGAAAAGGAAGGCTAAGAAACCATATGTAAACAGGGAGTTAAGCTGGTTAAGTTTTAATGGCAGGGTACTGCAAGAAGCTGCTGATCCCGCTGTACCATTGATAGAGCGAATTCGATTTCTTGGAATTTTCTCGAACAATCAGGATGAATTTTTTCGGGTTCGTGTTGCTACGATCAGAAGGATTACGGTACTCGGCGACAAAGGAGGAAAAGCCGTCCTCGGAATGAAGCCCAAGAAGGTTCTTAAAGAGATACAGAAAAAAGTACTTGCTCAAAAGGATCATTTTGAAACTATTTACAATAGTATTCTAAAGGAATTGAGAAAAGAAAAGATCTTCATCATCAATGAAGACCAGCTTTCGAAGATGCAACAAGAGAAGGTCAAAGCATATTTTTTGGAGAAAGTGCGTCCATCTCTGGTCCCGATCATGCTGAGTTATGCACCGTTCTTCCCATACCTGGATGAAAGCTCTATCTATCTTGGAATTAAAATGAAACGGAAGGTCAATGATGAAGTGGTATATGCACTCATCGAGATACCTACTCATCTGTCACGTTTCCTCGTTATGAGCGGAAGGCGTAATGGCAACTACATTATATTGCTCGATGATATTATTCGATTCAATCTCCCCGAGATCTTTGCTGCATTCGGATATTGTGATTTTGAAGCCTACACGATAAAGCTCACGAGAGATGCTGAGCTGGACATGGATAACGACATATCGATCAGTTTTATAGAACGGATATCTAAAGGTGTAAAACGACGAGATCACGGCGATCTGGTTCGCTTTATACATGATGCAACACTGCCGGTAGATCTGCTGGAGTTCCTCCTTCAGCAACTCGGATTCAGCTTAGAAGATAATCTCATACCGGCAGGACGATACCATAACTTCAAAGACTTCATGAAGTTTCCCAGAGTGGGAAGCGATGACCTGTTTTACAGGAACATGCCGCCATTAGCGATCAAGAATCTAAGTCATAACGAAAGCATCCTTTCCCAGATAGATAAGGGTGATATTATCATGCACTATCCTTACAACACCTTTACATATTTCATAGACCTGTTGCGTGAAGCAGCGATCGATCCTACCGTTACCGCGATCAAGATGACGGTATACAGACTTGCGGATGATTCAATGATAATCAATAGCCTCATCAATGCCGCAAAGAATGGAAAGGAAGTGACCGTAGTGATGGAATTGAGAGCCCGATTCGATGAGACAGCTAATATTGCCTGGGCAAAAGAACTTGAGGCAGCTGGAGCTAAAGTGATCTTCGGAATACCCGGATTGAAAGTTCATAGTAAACTCTGCCTGGTAACCAAAAAAGAAGGGAAAAAGATCAAGCGGTATACCAACGTGACGACAGGCAATTTCAATGAAGTCACAGCAAATTTTTATTGCGACCACTCATTGTTAACCGCCGACAAAAGGATCACGCTTGAGGTAGATAAAATATTCCAGTTTTTTGAGAACAACTATAAAACAGTTAATCCCAAACACCTAATCCTGTCACCTGCTCAGACCAGGAAGAAGTTCAACGCCATGATCTCAACTGAGATCCGCAATGCAAAGGCGGGGAAGAAAGCATTTATCTTCCTTAAGATGAACAACCTGGTGGATAAAGACATGATCAATAAACTCTACGAAGCCAGTCAGGCAGGCGTTCAAATCAAACTCATCATCAGAAGTACCTGTTCATTGATTCCTAATGTCCCCGGACTTAGCGAGAATATCGAGGCTATAAGTATTGTAGATCGATTTCTGGAACATGCGAGATTGTTTTATTTCTATAACGATGGGGAAGACAGAATGTACATGAGCTCAGCTGATTGGATGACAAGGAACCTGGATACAAGAGTAGAAGTGAGTTGTCCGATCTACGACAAGAACATCAGGAAGCAGTTATTGGATATCCTGAATATTCAGTGGATGGATAATGTGAAGGCAAGAACATTGGAAGAACAGGAATCAAACCATTATCGAAAAAACAAAAAAAGGAAAAAGATACGGGCACAATACGAGATCTATGATTATGTGAGAAAGTTGAACGCAAAAAAATAATACGATTTGAAGCTTTATAAGTTAGCAGCCATAGATATTGGATCAAATGCAGTGAGATTGCTCGTCAAAAACGTTATCGAGAGAAATCGAAAAATTTATTACCGCAAGTCGTCGCTGATCAGGATCCCGATCCGTCTGGGTGAGGAAGCGTTCTTAAAAGGAAAGATATCTGTTAAAACCAGGAATAATCTTGTGGAGACGATGATCGCGTTTAAGTATTTAATGAAGGCCCAGGATGTGATGAAATATAAAGGAGCTGCAACATCCGCCATGAGGGAAGCATCGAACGGGGCAGATATCGTGAAAGAAATCAAAAAGAAGAGTGGTATCGGCATCGACATTATCGACGGTAAAGAGGAAGCAAGAATATTGTATAGTACGCATATCGCTCAACAGTTAAACATTGATAAAGTCTATTTATACGTTGATGTAGGAGGAGGAAGTACCGAACTGACGTTGTTTGCCGAGAAAAATCCGAAAGTGACCGAGTCATTCAATATAGGGACGCTGCGAATTTTGAATAAAACGGTGAAAAAGAAAGATTGGAAAGTGATGCAAGACTGGATAGCAAATGCGATCAAGACATATAAGCCAGACTCTCTGATCGGTTCCGGAGGTAATATTAACAGAGCGTTTAAGATGATAGGATCGATAGAAGGAAAATACGTAACGCGCTATAACCTTGACCAGTTGAAGTCTCATGTTCAATCCTATTCTTATGAGAGAAGAGTGCTTGAGTTAGATATGCGACCGGATAGGGCAGATGTTATCGTACCCGCTTTGAGCATCTTCACCAATGTAATGGAATGGTCGGACTGCGATAAAATATTCGTGCCTAAAATGGGACTTGCAGATGGTTTGATCCGGATCCAGTATGAAAAATATGCTGCCAGAAAACAGAAGTAAACTCAGATATCGGCGTTCTTATACTGTTCATAAACAGTAATTTAAATTTATCGTAGAATATATCATGAGCAGTATTTATTCTTCATCTTCAACAGCAGCTTTGCAAAAAAACAACGAATTTCAAAAGATCTGCCTCGATGCGATCCCGATCATAAAGGAAGCGGGAAAGTTCATTCGGGATGAGTCCACACGGTGGAGCATCAAGGATATTGAAATGAAAGGCCGCAATGATATCGTTACCTATGTAGATAAGACCTCTCAGCAAATGCTGGTCGATAATCTTTCGAAACTCATTCCGGATTGTGGGTTCATTACAGAAGAAGACGTTACAAAAGACAAAGAAAAAGAGTATACCTGGATCATCGACCCTCTGGATGGTACTACCAACTTTGTTTACGGTATTCCACTATATGCGGTGAGTGTGGCCCTTGCACATAAAGGTAAAACCGTGGCAGGTATCGTGTATGAGATCAATAATGATGAATGCTTTTACGCGTGGCTCAACGGTGGTTCATATTTAAATGGAAAGCCAATATTGATATCCCAAACAGCCGAAATTGGTGACGCCATTTTAGCTACCGGAATACCAACATCCAATTTCAGTATGAAACGGCAATATTTTGATTGCCTCACCGATCTGGTAGAGGTAACGAGAGGCATACGCAGACTTGGTTCTGCCGCAGTCGATCTTTGTTATGTCGCATCAGGCAGGTTTGATCTGTACTTTGAAGTCGGATTGAGTCCGTGGGATGTTGCTGCAGGAGCTTTGATCGTTGAGGAAGCGGGAGGTGTAGTGAACAGCTTCGACGGAGAAGGGAATTTCTTGAATGGCAGGGAGATTCTTTGTGGGAACCGCATGCTTTTTGATTCCTTTAGGGAGATTATTAAACGGTATTTTGAGTAGATGGGAGTCGGGAGTTGGGAATCGTGAGTCGTAAGTCGTGAGTCGGGAATCGGGAATCGGGAATCGGGAGT
>JABDMM010000089.1 GCA_013001465.1 Chitinophagales bacterium
ACAGTCTTTGCTCCCACAAACCAGGCATTTCAGGATCTTTTGGACTCAGATCCATCCTGGAACAGTTTAAATGATATACCAGTAAGTACTTTAGAGACAGTTTTGAATTATCATGTTGTAGATGGAGTAAACGTTCAGTCCGATGAGCTTGTAAATAATGCGACTATAACTACCTTTGGAGGTTCTGATTTAACAGTAGATCTTTCCTCTGGAGCTAAATTAGAAACATCCAGCAGTCAGTCAGTAGATATAATTTTTACAGATGTTCAATCAACGAATGGAGTTGTCCATGTTGTTGATGCGGTACTGTTACCATAAATTTGATTTACCAAATTCAAAAAAGGGGTTCTTCTTTCAGAACCCCTTTTTTATTACCTTGAACCGTTTCTCATCCGGGTACGGATATACATCGACGAACTCACCATTTTCCAACTTCCTCTTTATAGTATTCCAATAGCTTGCTTCAAAGAGATCATCGTGAAGCTTGAAGAAGAGCTCTCTAATTTCATTTCTACCAATCAAAAATTTTCTAAACTCTTCGGGGAAGATGTCATTCTCTTGAACTGAAAAGTAAGCATCCGAAGAAAACTCCTCATAATCGTTTCTCGGTTGTGGTTTATATCTGAACCTGCAATCGGTAATGTGGCAGATCTCATCATAATCATAAAACACTACACGACCATGTCTTGTAACACCAAAGTTTTTTAGTAGCATGTCTCCAGGAAATATGTTTGCTGCAGCCAATTGTTTTATAGCATTTCCATAGTCTCTGATAATGACCTCAGCTTCTTTTTCAGCAGCATTCTCCAGATACATGTTCAATGGGATCATACGTCTTTCTGTATAGAGATGCTTTATCAGAATGCTGTTCCCTTCCTCTTTGATAAGAGATGGAACTGTCAGGCTTAGTTCTTCCAAAAGTTCTTCTGAAAATCGGTCTTTGGGGAGAATGAAATGCTCAAACTCATGGGTGTCGGCCATTCTGCCCACACGATCGTGAATTGAAACAAGTTTGTATTTCGTTTTGACCTGACCTCTGCTTAAACTCTTTGGAGGATCGAACTTGTCTTTAATAAGTTTAAACACCACAGGATAGGAGGGAAGTGTAAATACAGTCATCACCATTCCTTTGATTCCGGGAGCTATTATAAACTTATCACTACTTTTTTCAAGGTGATTCAGTAAACTGCGATAGAAAACAGTTTTTCCATGCTTGTTAAATCCGATCGAGTTATACAATTCTGAGTAACGCTTATTAGGCATAAGCGTTTTGAGGAAGTTCACCATCTCAAATGGTATTGCCGCTTCCACCATAAAATACGATCTGGTAAAACTGAAAATTACACTTACTGTATTTGGATCAAATATTACGGTATCTATAAATATTCCATCAGGACTGTTTAGGATTGGAAGAACAAACGGTATCGTTCTTCCTTCAATAATGGTGCGACCAACGATATAAGCTGCTTTATTCCTGTAGAAAATTGGTTTTATGATCTCTACTCTTGTTTCGCGATCTGGTTTGTACTTGCTTAGTATTGAACTTTGGATGGCATCGACGACATTACGAATATCTCTTTCCTTGTCCTCAAAGCTGAATTCCGAAAGGTAATCTTTTAGAACGTTTCGGACGATCTCTTCGGAGGTTAGGTTTCCCGGATAGACCTTATAGAGGCTTTGCCCCGTTTTCATTTCCTGCAGGGTCCTTTCCAGCAAAACAAACATTGATCCTGAATCGATTACCACATCGACAAACAGTTTCCTAACTACAGAATTGTAAAAGGTCTCAGCGATTTCAAAATCATGCCTACTTGAAATTTTAGAGGAATAGTCTGCCTTCACTCTTTGCCAAAGATCAAGATCGAGTTTATCAGATAGAATTTCAGTCCTCAAGTTATGTGCAATCGATTTTGCACTACTTTTATATAAAAGCAATCTTGCCTGTGAATCGGATTGCATACCCTTCCAGTCCAAAGATTTGAATCGATCTTTCGCTTTTCGGGTTATTCTATTGAACTCTTCAATATATATTACATATCCCTTTAGAATTTCAGAACTAATATTTTCAACAAGATCCTTCACATTGAATTGTTTTTAGTGTTCTTTCATCAAAACCTGTACGGTATGCCTTGTTTGTTGCATAAGAAGGACTTCCTTGTCATGAGTCAGTTCTTCTAATTTTTTACCATTAAAATGTCTGATAGTTAGTAACTCTAGCTTCTCATTTCGCGTGATCTTAAAAAGATCATTTAGATCGTCGATCAGATCTTGAAGTTTTCTTTCATTGTAATCCACTACAGCGGAAAAACTAATTGCCCCATTTTGCATCATATTGATCTTTATATCATGTTTTGAAAAAGTCTTAATGATCTCTCCAAGGCCGCTTTGTGAGACAAAATCAAAGTCCTTTTCCATGAGTGTGATCAAAACCTGATTCATTTTTAAAACCACTACCGGCGGGATATTCGCAGTATAACCCTCTTCTTTGATCAAAGTACCATCTGCAGCAGGATGCATAAATGAACGCACTTCCATTGGTATTCCTTTATTCTGCAGGGGTTTTATAGTTTTTGGATGAATGACCTTTGCTCCATAGAATGTCATTTCAATAGCTTCGAGATAAGAGAGTTCTTTAAGTTTGACAGTGTTATCAAATAGTTTTGGGTCAGCGCTTAGAATTCCCGGTACATCCTTCCAGACAACCATTTTTTCTGCATCGAGGCAATACGCCAATATTGCGGCAGTATAATCACTACCTTCTCTGGCCAGAGTTGTTGTAAATCTCTCTGAGGTTCCGGCAATAAATCCTTGTGTAATAACATGTTTATTGTTTAGCAAGTCTGGTAATTTCTTTTTCACCAGGCTTTCAGTCATCTCAAAATCGACAACAGCTGCCATATATTTGTTATCGGTGCGTATAATTTCACGAGCATCGACCCATTCATTCTGAATTCCCTGCTGATTCAGAAAATAGCTGATGATACGCGTTGACATTAACTCACCAAGGGAGACGATCTGATCGTAAATGAAAGGGTAATGTACGGATTGATTTCGTTCACAAAAATCAAATACTTTAGCTGCATGCTCGTTCAGCACGTTTTCCAGCTCGCTACTAGATTCACCTAAAAGCTTTCTAGCAATATTGATATGCGACTCTACGATTTTGTTAAGAACTCCTTTATAGTCGTCATCGCCTTTGCAATAAAGTCTTACCACATTTTCTAAATTGTTAGTCGTTTTCCCCATCGCCGAAATAACAATTGGTTTGCTGGTATCATCTTGTGATCTAAGGATGGATTCTACGTTTCTAATTGCTTCGGCACTTCGGACTGAAGCTCCTCCAAATTTATAGACATGCATAGGCTAAAGTTTAATCGGCGAATTTACTTAATTGCTGCTCGTAAATACCGCAGTTGATCCAACCTTCATCAAATTTGACACCATAAGTCTTATAAAATTCAATAGCGGGTTGATTCCAGTCCAACACTTGCCAACGCATCATTTTAGCACCTTGCTGACTTGCAATTTTGAACAGTGCTTCGATCAGTATTTTACCGATACCTCTCCTTCGATGAGCCCTGGAAACAACGATATCATCGAGGTAGATCATTCTACCTTTCCATGTTGAGTAAGCGGTATAGAACAAAGCGATACCAACAACGTCTTTGTTTGTGGAGTCCTCTGCGATCAAAACAGAAAAGATCGGATTGTCTCCAAAGCCATCCTTGAGCATTTGCTCTTCAGTATTGATAACTTCTTCCGGAGCTTTTTCATATTCCGCAAGTTCTTTAACAAGCGTCAGAATGGACCTAACATCTGTCGCTTTTCCTTCCCGAATAGTATAGTTTTTCTTTTGTATATCCATGAGTCAAAAGTAACAACAAGAGTTGTAAGGTACCCCAATCCCCGAATCAAAATCCCCAAATCCCAATTTGAATAAAAAACCTATATTGTATCCAATGGCGTTTCCAATTAATAGCATTGCGGTTTTTTGTGGTTCCAGAAAGGGTAGTTTACCGGAGTATAGTGATGCAGCTCAGCAATTAGGTGAGTTTCTTGCGAATAATGAGATAACATTAGTCTATGGTGGTTCGAAAACCGGTTTAATGGGTATCCTGGCATCCACAGTCCTTCTTAATGATGGGGAAGCGATTGGGATTATGCCAGAGTTTATGGTAGGTCATGAAAAAATACAACCCGGTCTCACAGACATGATCATTGTCGACACACTACAGGAAAGAAAACTGAAAATGGAGCGCTTTTCAGACTGCTCTATCAGTCTTCCCGGCGGGTTTGGGACCATGGATGAACTCTTTGAAATGCTCACCTGGTCGCAACTTAATTTGCACAAAAAACCCATTGGGCTTTGGAACGTACATAACTATTATGATGATCTCCTTAGTTTTTTGGATAACATGATTCATAAAGAGTTTCTGTTACCGCAAACCAGAGAGCTTCTCATCACGTCTTCAGATCTAGAAGAGCTTGTTAACGAAATAGGATCTCGTTTGAAGACTTGAACTATATAAAGAATAAGGTTAAATTAAGATATTTGCTTTTAATTCTGAATAAGCCGTCTATGAATGATACCAACAGAGCAATTACACTTGATGAATTTGTAATACTTCGTGAAAAAGATTTTCCACATGCTACAGGTGATCTTTCAAAACTGATCCGTGACATCGGACTGGCTGCTAAGATCATTAATCGTGAGGTGAATAAAGCTGGTTTGGTCGACATACTAGGCACTACAGGAAGTAATAATATTCAGGGTGAAGAGGTGCAAAAGCTAGATATATTCGCCAATCATGAAATGATCAGTTTTCTAAAGTCAGGTGGGCAGTGTGCTGGAATTGCATCTGAAGAGATGGAAGAGTTTATTAGTGTTGATACCATGGTCTCCAGAAATGCAAAGTATGTTGTTTGTATGGATCCGCTCGATGGATCTTCAAACATTGATGTCAATGTTTCTATTGGTTCTATTTTTTCGATCTACGGACGGATTTCTGAAATAGGTCCTGTTACTTCCGAAGACTTTCTACAAAAAGGTCTGAAACAAGTAGCTGCCGGATATGTGATCTACGGTTCATCGACCATGCTTGTTTATACCACTGGATTTGGAGTACACGGATTTACACTCGATCCTTCTATAGGTGAATTTTGTCTTTCGCATAAAAACATTAAGATCCCTGAAGACGGTTGTATCTACTCTATAAACCAGGGTTACTATGCACAGTTCGAAGAGGGGATTAAAGCCTATATCCGATACTGTCAGGAACTTGGATCGGATACCAGTAGGCCTTACTCTTTGCGCTATATTGGCTCATTGGTAGCTGATTTCCACAGAAACCTTATCAAAGGTGGGATCTATTTGTATCCTCGAACGACTACTGCTCCAAATGGTAAACTACGCCTGCTCTATGAATGCAACCCCATGGCGTTACTTGCAGAACAAGCCGGTGGACTTGCTATTGATGGAGCATCATCTATATTAAGTCTTCAACCTGAGACTCTACATGAGCGTACACCACTTATCATCGGTTCAAAAAGAATGGTTGAGAAGGTTAAAGAGTTTCTGCTTCAGGAACAAGAAATTCTCGCAGGCTGACCTACTTTAGTTCAAACTCTTTCACTCTTAGCTTATGTCCGTCTTGATATATCTCGGCAGTATATTTTCCCGGACTGAAAATATTATTAGCCCAATAAGCACAAACTTGTTTATTGGTATTGTCATAATTGAATACCAATTCTTTAGTGTATTGGATCTCTTTACCGGAAGTGCTATCTATAAACACTCCTGAACCCAGAGACTGTATAGATAGAGCAACACCTTCGGGATTAACGATCCTCAAATGAAGCGTTACTCTTCCAATATCTCGTACACGATTTTCACCAGTTTCAAAACAAACTTTGATCTGCTCCATTCTTTTGGTTTTGTTTGTTTCAACTTCTTTACCGCTTGATTTTGTTTTTATTCCGGTTACATACATATTGTTAGCCTGCAGCAAAGATCCCATTGCCACTTTATCCGAAAGCATCGTGTTCTCGGTTCGGAGTTGACTGCTGATTATGATCTCCTCAGTTAATTTCACCTGTAGTGAATCGCTTAATTCAGCAAGCTTAACATTTTGGGTATACAGCGAATCGATACGTGAAACATAGAATGTATTCTCCTCCTGCAGTTGAGCCAGCATTTTTTGTGCTTTACTCAATTCTGATCTGTTTATTCTATTGCTTCGCAGCAAGTTCTCGACAACAGTAGTCATGCTATCTAGTTTTTGACTCCGTCTGCTTAGAAGCGAATCCAACATTGCATTTTTCCCACGCATTGTGTCTAGTGTAACACGGGAGGTTTCCAGATCCTTCATGACATCTGCTAACTGGAAGGTTAATTCTTCCTTTTCTTCACTGAGTTTCTTTGACTTGATACCGGAGTTCACAGCAAAGAATCCTGCAACTAGCCCTAAAAGCAATAGGATGATCAATATAGGTGTTAGCTTATTTCCCTTCAACATATATTTAGATTTAGTGAAATTTTAAGATTATTATCTAGGAATCATGTGATTCCCAATGCAAACATAATTCATGTTGACATTATTTTAACATTCAAAAACGATACCATTATCTTTTTATTTCCTCAATTTGTATTTTCAGGCGATGGACAGAGTTGAATTATCGAGAAAATTTTGGGAGGCACAATATGAATCTGAATCACAGGGATGGGATCTTGGAGAGGTGTCTAAGCCTCTGAAAAATTATTTTGATCAGATCAAAGACAAATCTATTAAAATTCTAATTCCCGGAGCAGGTAATTCATATGAAGCAGAATATTTATCAGACCTAGGGTTTAAAGAAATTTATGTACTCGATTGGTCCAGGAAAGCGTTAAACAACCTGAAAAAGAGAGCTTCTCAAAAAGCTCATATACATTATGTTAACGATGATTTCTTCAACCATCAGTCGAAGTATGACCTAATCGTTGAGCAGACATTTTTTTGCGCAATTGACCCTTCCTTGAGAAGTCAATATTCTGAAAAAATGGCTGATTTATTAGAGAGTGGAGGAAAGTTGGTAGGAGTACTTTTCAATTTTGAAGAAGAAAGAGATCACCCTCCATATGGCGGAAATCGAGAGGAATATATCCAATATTTCAGTCCTTATTTTAAAACTGATATTATGGAAGCTGCATATAATTCTCATGCAGGAAGAGAGGGTATTGAACTTTTCATCAAATTAGTTAGAAAATGATGGTAGAACAATTGAGTAATATGTTAGTTCTGGACATAGAGACGGTACCCGCTTATGAAAGTTATTCAGATTTAAGTGATGAATTTCAAAAGTTATGGGTGATCAAGCATAATCAATTGAGATTAGGAGAAGAGATAACGGCAGAAGAGAGTTATTCCGAAAGAGCTGGGATTTTCGCAGAATTCGGTAAGATCGTCTGTATTTCTGTTGGCGTGATTACGGAACAAGATGGAGACATTGGAATGCGGATAAAATCATTTTATGGCGATGATGAAAGAGTAATGTTATCTGAATTCTGTGATATGTTATATCATAATTATCGTGACGCTAAAAACAAAGCTATCTGTGGACATAACATAAGAGAATTCGATATTCCCTACTTATGTCGCAGGATCCTCATTAATGGCTTAAAAATGCCTTCGTTACTTAATTTCCGAGGTAGAAAACCTTGGGAGGTAAATCATGTGGATACAATGCAATTGTGGAAATTTGGAGATTTCAAAAGTTATACTTCATTAAAACTCTTAACGGCAGTATTCGACATCCCAACTCCGAAGGATGATATAGACGGAAGTGATGTAGCAAGAGTATATTGGAAAGAAAAGGATCTTGAAAAGATCGTGAAATACTGCGAAAAAGATGTCATCGCAGTCGCCAGACTATGGATGAAACTCGAAAGTATCGACATAGTCCACGATAAGAATATTATACATGTTTGAAAAAACAAACGCTGAACTCTGAAGTTCAGCTATTTGTAATGGTGTGGTAGAATAATATTCTTTTAGCTTGTGATCATCGTCTCGAGGTTTATATCCTCAAGATATTCTACCGGTAGATCTTTTAACGGTAATGCTTCGATCTTCACAAGATTGTTCTTGTTCAGATCTGTCCAGCTTTCAATGTAAAAATGGCTGTACATGTAAAGATTAATACCGTAATGCTTATAAACTCTTTGACTTAAAAACTTTCCTTTTTCCCACAATTCATCAGCTTTGATATCTATAGGTAATTGATTGTAATGGAAATATGACAACATAGGCTTCCCCCCTCAAAATTTTAAATTCAACAAAATCAACATCATAAATTCAAGATATTTATACTTAGTAGATTCAAAAAAGTTGCTGATGGTTGTAAATAAAATCGAAGAATTTTTATTCATATAAGTTTACTTTTACAAATAGCATATGGAAAATATACTCACAGCCAATAACATACATAAGTCTTACGGTGATTTACAGGTTCTCAATGGGGTCTCATTAGAGATCCGTAAAAGTGAGATCGTATCGATTGTAGGGTCATCAGGAGCAGGAAAAAGTACCTTGCTTCACATTTTAGGAACACTTGAACATGCAGATAAAGGCAATTTGGCAATTTCTGATACAGAAGTCTCGAAGTTAAATGACAGGCAGATCTCAAAATTCAGAAATGAAAAGATCGGATTTGTTTTTCAGTTCCATCACTTACTGCCTGAGTTTACCGCGGTTGAGAATGTCTGTATTCCGGCATTTATTAAAAAGAATAACAAGAGTGAGAGTGTGTCTAAAGCAGAGTACCTGCTAAAAGAATTAGGTCTTCAGGACAGATTACATCATAAACCTTCTGAGTTATCGGGTGGCGAACAACAACGAGTAGCTGTTGCTAGGGCTTTGATCAATGAACCAGCGATCATCATGGCAGATGAACCTTCAGGAAACCTCGATTCCGAAAATTCTCAGCAATTACACCAGCTGTTTATCGAGCTCCGGAATAAGTTTAAGCAGACTTTTATCATCGTGACTCACAATAAAGACCTTGCTGAAATTGCAGATCGGAAATTGATCATGTCTGACGGCCAAATCATTAATTAAATGCGATCTGCCCTGGAAATATTGCGTGATTACTGGGGATATAAAGAGTTTCGCCCATTACAGGCTGATATTATTGAGAGTGTCAACCATCAGCAGGACACTATAGCGTTGTTACCTACAGGTGGTGGTAAATCTATTTGTTACCAGGTTCCGGGGCTGATGACTGATGGAATTTGTATCGTTATTTCTCCGCTCATCGCTTTAATGAATGATCAGGTAAACAATCTAACAAAGAGAAATGTTAAAGCGCTCGCAATTCACTCGGCATTATCAAGATATGAGATCGATATTCTATTAGATCATTGTGTCTATGGCAATGTCAAGTTTCTTTATATCTCTCCAGAGAGACTTAAAACAGAACTTTTCCGGCAGCGACTTAGTAAGATGAAGGTTAATCTTCTGGCTGTTGATGAAGCACATTGTATCAGTGAGTGGGGTTATGATTTCAGACCATCGTACCTTGAGATCTCGTCTGCCAGAGAAATTTTGCCCGATACGCCAATTCTGGCGCTTACAGCTTCTGCTACTCCTGAAGTTGTCAACGATATTTCATCCAAGCTAAAACTTTCAAGACCACAAGTTTTTCGAAAAAGTTTTAAAAGAGAGAACCTATCATATGTGGTATATAAGGATGAGGGTAAAAATCAAAAGTTGATCCATATTCTCACCAGTGTTAATGGATCAACAATTATATATGTTAGAAGTCGAAACAAAGCCAGAGAATATTCAGAACTTCTTCGTGGTTCGAGAGTCAATGCTACATACTACCATGCTGGATTAAGCCACGAAGAGAGAAGTGATCGCCAACATCGATGGATGGATGGGAGTATTAGGGTTATGGTTTGCACGAATGCATTCGGAATGGGTATCGATAAGCCAGATGTTAGGCTCGTGATACATATAGATCTGCCCGAATCTCCGGAAGCATATTATCAGGAAGCGGGTAGGGCAGGGAGAGATGAGAAAAGGTCTTACGCAGTTGTGCTTTTTGATAACAATGATATCGTCCAACTTCGAAAAAGGATGGAGTACAAATATCCTAAAAAGGATATGATAGCTTCAGTTTATGAGGCTATTGGAAATTATTTAAGGATTGCCATAGGATCCGGTGCGGAGTCAACACATAATTTCGATCTTGCTGATTTCTTGTTTCAATATAACTTACATCCTCAGAAGACTTTTAATAGCATAAAGATCTTGGAGCAATTGGGCTTGATCCAACTGATCGATTCGTCGTATATCCCAGCAAGACTAAAATTTAAAGCTGATAGAAATGAGATTTATAAGTTTCAGGTTGAGAATAGAAAGTTTGAACAAATTATCCAGTATCTGTTAAGAACCTATTCAGGTGTGATGGATGATTTCGTTCCAATTGATGAAGCGCAAATAGCCAGAAAACTTGAAATTGACCGCAGCATTGTCTTGAGTTTACTCAATAAGTTAAAAGAACTGGATTATCTCTTTTATGAAGCACGATCCGGTATCAACAGAATTTATTTTATAAGATCGAGAGTCCCACAAAAGGAAGTTTTTTTCGACAGTAAAGAGTTTGATAGGAAGTTTGAAATTGATCAAACAAAAATGGAGGCAGTTATTAAATATGCCACCAATGAAACTGATTGCAGAAACATCTTTATAACAACATATTTCGGAGAAAAAGAAGTTACACCTTGTGGGATTTGTGACATATGCATTAACAAAAGAAAATTAGTTGAAAATAAAGGCGGAAAGGTTCTATTAGTAAGCGAAATAGAAGAATTTTTAAAAACCGAAGCAAAAACTGTTGAAGATATTTTGTATCATTTCTCGAATAAAAATGAAAAGGAAGTTTTCGCTGCTTTGCGTTGGATGATGGATGAGAGCGTGTTGAAGAAAACACCAGAAAATACTTTTGTATTGAATTCATGAAGAGAATAATTGCAACCGTAACCAATGATCTAAATTATGATCAAAGAATGCAGAGGATCTGTACTTCTTTGCAGGCAAATGGTTATGATGTCTTACTGGTTGGCCGGGTAAGAAAGAATTCGAAGGCGCTAGAGCGCCAAACATATGCACAGCAGCGCTTCCGTTTGATATTTGACAAAGGAAAGCTATTCTACCTCGAATATAACGTTCGCTTATTCTTTTTTCTGTTGCTGAAAAACTTTGATATCCTCTGCTCCGTGGACACCGATACTATATTGGGCGGAGGCTTAGCAGCGATCATTAAAAACAAAACAAGGATCCTTGATGCCCATGAGTTATTTACCGAAGTACCGGAACTAAACAACAGAACATTCTCTAAATCAATTTGGGGCTTTATCGAGAAAGTGTTTTATCCGAAGTACCATGCTCACTACACTGTTTCCGGAGGGGTGGCAGATCTTTTATCACAAAAGTACAGCATTGATATCAAGTTGATCCGGAATGTTCCTTATAAGAATAACTCGATCCCGGATCATTCTAAAGAAAAATATCTCCTGTATCAGGGTGCGCTTAATGTCGGCCGGGGACTTGAAGAGCTAATCTTAGTAGCTGAAAAGATACCTGTCTCCATTAAACTCGCTGGAGATGGCGATATCACCATTAAGCTTAAAAAACTCGTTTCAGAAAAAAAGCTGGAAGACAAAATCGAATTTTTAGGTCCTCTTTCTCCAATTGATCTGCAAAAATACACAGCCCAGGCTTACATTGGTTTGAATCTGTTGAAGAACAACAGTATCAACTATTACTATTCATTAGCAAACAAGTTTTTCGACTATATACAGGCAGGAGTTCCTTCTATCAATATGAACTTTCCTGAATATACTCTTATCAATTCACAATATAATGTCGCAATATTGATCGATGATCTAAATCCTGGGACGATCACCGATGCGATCAATAAACTTTTAAAAGATGACAAATTATATGTAAATATGCAAGCCAATTGTAAAAGAGCAGCAGAGGAGTTGAATTGGGAAAATGAGGAAAAGAAATTGTTGAAAATCTACGCAGAATTTGGAAGATAAACATCTTCATATCATATCATTCAATATACCATACCCACCGGATTATGGTGGAATCATAGATGTTTATTATAAAATGAAAGCGCTGAAAAGTTTGGGAGTGAAGGTGCATCTGCATTGCTTTCAATATGGCCGATCAGAAACAGAAGAACTCCAAAAGCTCTGTTATTCTGTCAACTACTACCCCAGAAAGAAATTTTATCAAAGCGTTTTCTCCAGTGTGCCATATATCGTTGGCTCAAGGCAATCAGACGAACTTTTATCTACTTTGCAAGAGGATAAACATCCGATCTTATTCGAAGGTCTGCACACCTGTTACTACCTTTCTCATCCCGCACTACAGGGTAGAAAGAAGGCAGTTAAAATGCATAATATCGAGTGGGAGTATTACAGAAGTCTTGGGAAAGCAGAGAAGAACTTTTTTAAGCGTTTCTATTTTTTTTCAGAATCGAAAAAACTCAAATCATTCGAGCATGAACTAAAACATGCCGACTTTATTTTTGGGGTGAGTCCGAACGACACTGAGAACTTAAAGAAGCTATATCCCCAAACAGTATATCTTCCGGTTTTTCATCAAAATGAAGTTTTTAAGGTTAAAGCGGGTAAAGGAGATTATGCTCTGTATCATGGGAATCTATCTGTTGTTGAGAATAATCAGGCTGCAATGTACCTGCTTCACAAAGTTTTTGCTGATTTAGATATGCGCTTTATTATTGCCGGAAAGAAGCCTTTATCCTCCTTGAAAAAAGAGGTCCGGCGATACGAAAATGTAGAATTAGTTGCCGATCCTACGGATTCCGAAATGATGGAACTCATCAGCAATGCTCATATCAATATACTTCCAACTTTCCAGGCAACAGGTATAAAGCTGAAAATGCTCACAGCTTTATATAATGGTAGGTTTTGTCTGGTCAACAGCCGTATGGTCCAAAACACAGGCTTAGAACCTCTGTGTATCATTGAAAATGATTCTACAAAGATCAAGGAAAAAATAAAAAAACTATTTGAAAGAGAAATGGATCAGCAGGAAATTGAGGAAAGGAAGAAATTATTGGATGAGCTCTTTTCGAATAAGAACAGTGCTAATTTGATTGTAAAATGCTTATATCCTCAGATTCCACAATAGAACCGTTAACGACTTTCAATATTCTCGATGGGAACTTCTCTATAAGACTGTAATCATGTGTTGCGATCAACAGAGCCGTGCCGATTTCGCGGTTGATCTTTCTCAACAGAGACATTATTTCATCGGAAGTTTCAGGATCCAAATTTCCAGTTGGCTCATCTGCAAGTATGAGTTCAGGATGATTCAATAAAGCCCTTGCAATGACTATCCTTTGTTGTTCACCTCCGGAAAGCTCATGAGGCATTTTAAAATCTTTTGTTTTCAATCCAACATTCCCAAGACACTCATCGATCCTGCTTTGTATTAACTTGCTGTCCGTCCAACCGGTAGCACGGAGAACGAACTCCAGATTCTTGTACACAGTACGATCGGTTAATAATTGAAAATCCTGAAATACAATACCTAGTTTCCTTCGCAAGGTATGGACTTTGCTTTGTTTCAATGTATTGAGGTCAATGTTAACGACGTTGCCTTCCCCTTTGTCAAGAGGAAGTTCTCCATAGAGAAGCTTAAGGAAACTGCTTTTACCGCTTCCGGTTTTGCCAATAAGATATGCCATCTCACCTGCTGCTAATTCGACATTTATCCTATCCAGGACTAATGTTTGCCCCTGATAAACAGCACCATTACTGACTTTGATAATTGGCTCTCCCATCTTATTTTTTGTTGAGTGCTAAGTTAATTTTGAATTGATTCCCTTACAACTCAAGATATCAACGAAAGCAGTGCAGAATTCTTACATTTTGACCATTTTCTCGGAAAACACTTTTCCTGCAAGAATTAAAGAAACGGAGTAAGTACCGCTGTTGAACTCATCGGTTCCGATCGTCAAATGATGAGACCCTTTGCTAAAGACCACATTTTGAATGGCGGTGTGAACTAACTTGCCATTGAGATCATGTATCATTAAGGAAACTTCACTCGAACCATCCAGATTGAACACAATTTTTACATTGTTGCTAAACGGATTGGGTATCACCTGAAGTCTTCCGCTTATTTCGATTTCTGGTCGACTTACCGATTCCTTGTCAGGTTTGAGTTGCAGTAATTTGTTATTGTTTGGATGGTTGAGATACAGGTTTAGATTGAACTGTTCTGGATAAACCAAAGGGCAATGATAGTTAGAATCGAGCAACGAGTTGTTTGGCGGAGGAGCTAAAGTGATAGTTGGAGCTTCTGTAGCATAATAACGTGGGCTATTTTTTGTAAAAATATCGTTGGTCGTCGATAAATTTGAGACTTCTTCAGCAAGGAATACTCCGATATTTTTTAATATTTCATCGAATAGAATTTTTTCAAATTCATCAGTGAAGCCACAAGAAGTTGTGATACTAGGGTATAAGCTATGTCTACCACGGCAAATAGCAAAAAGATCAGTATGCAAACCTTCTTCCTTTGCTTTACAGTATATTCCTTCAGAACCAAACCCAACATCAATACCCAAAGCAGCATCTTTTCTTATTTGAAAAGGAAAAACATCGTCCCATGTACCATGAACAGAGAATAGAGCAGGGTCACCTGCATTGATGATATCCAGTGTGGTAATGATCCCCCAAAGGTTAACAACCGCTTTAGGGAATGCATTATATATTAAGTTCGGCTCATGATTGAAATCTGACGATACATTTCCCGGATTTGGCGCATTCAAACCCTGATAAACCATTAAAACGCTGTCAAATATAGAATCCAGATCATTAGGATGATTCAAATACCCTGCATGGAGTGCCTGAGCTGCAGCTGCACTGCCACCCATTAAAAAGATATTGTTTACATCAAAATCGTATGGATTTTTGTACTTAACGACAAGGTCCATTAAGTACTTAATATCATAAACATTCTTATAAAGCATTTCAAGGTAAGCATCATGTGCGATTTGCTGACCGTTGGCAGCTTTGCTTATGCTTAACATCAAATCAAAGAACCCATAATCCTGAGTGATCTGATTATCTCTAAATCTTATGAAATCATTTAGAATCGCCGTGTCAGATAAATAATAAGGGTTGTCTATATAGTCGAATAGAGTAGTAGACGCATTCATTGTTGAACGCTTGATATTGAATTTCCTGCTCTCATATGCTAAAACTGTGTATCCTTTTTTTGCGAAATAAGAACAGATATAATTTGTAACCGGTCCGTTAATGTTCGAATTGCTGAATGAACTTAGAGGAGAGTATAGTATTACCGGTCTGGCATTAGCATTATTCTCAGGTGTGAAAATCTTCACCTTAAGTGTTGTATTGTCTTGAGCACCGTTCCCTATTCTTCCAAACTTTTGAGCTAAGAAATAGTTAGGAACAGTCGTTAATGTGTAATCATACTTATCATTCAATAAGTCAGGCGTTTCAGAGGCGTTCTTTTGATTACATGGATAAAAAATATCATCACAGTAGCCCGGAACCTCAGGTGTAGAAATAACAATGCAAGATTGAGAAAAGGTCTTTCCAACCGAAAATACGCTCAGTAAACAAACGCAAAGAACTGTTAACAGCCTGCTATAATAGGGTGTTGTATTTAATGACATTTTTGGTTATATGTTGAATACCTCAGAGGAGCCTGTTTGAAATATTCTGTTCAATTCATGTTAGCACGATCTTGCCCCTTAATGATTGGCTGTAAAGATAATATATTATCTTCAAAAATATACATGAAATAGCTATTAAGTTATTGCCTTTCAAATATATCAGTCAGCTTTAACGATCTTCTTAACTACAGTCTTACCTCCGATTTTAAAACGAAAGAAATATGTTCCGTTTGGCAGGTTTTTAATACCCAACTGCGTTGTTCCCGTCGGTAAATCTTTAATAAACTTTCCTTCCAAAGAGAAAACAGAAATTTCCTCGAATCCGGATTTGTTAATTCTAATATGATCTTTAGCAGGATTAGGGTACAGGACTAACTCCTCATCTTTGAGCTCTCCTGGGACTTCGATACTTTGACTCTCAAACTTACATGCCTCAATTTGCAACTCTGCAGAATATACTCCTGCCTGATCGGTTATAAGGTAATTTCCATGCTGCTCTAAGACATAATTTCCGTCTTTCACCCAGTGTGTTACCTGATATTGCCTGGATACGAATATGGAGTCTTTATCCAGCTGTAATGGGATATTCGGTTTCTTAACATATTTTACTGAAATCCTTAAAGTATCTCGACCGCCTAATCTATTGGCTATTTCACAAAAATAAGTTGCTTTTCCACCTGGTGAATCCTGAAGAACAGCATCATATCCAATTACAGCATATGAAGCATCCATCCATTTGTATTTTTGTCCCCCAATAGCAGTTAATTTAACGTTTTCTCCGGCACATAGCACAGTATCACCTTTGATGAGACTAACTATGGTTCCTGAATCCGGTAGTATTGTGTCGATCGAAATGCTCATGATCGATCTGGCGTGTGTTCCAGCAACCAACCGTCTTAACCGATAATCAATTTCTATATCATAGACAGGAAACACAGGCATATTATTCCCTAATCTCTTCCATTTGTCTCCTCGTGTCTTTGAATA
This sequence comes from Chitinophagales bacterium, assembly GCA_013001465.1. Lineage (GTDB taxonomy): Bacteria > Bacteroidota > Bacteroidia > Chitinophagales > JABDMM01 > JABDMM01. The sequence goes on from JABDMM010000089.1 coordinate 16,720, forward strand.
GTATACACCACCATCAGTTGCAACAAAGATTATATCATCGTTAAAGTAGGTGATCTCAACATGATTGATCCCCAGATTTGGTAGTGTCGCTGAAAGTTTCTGCCAAGATTTTCCAAGATTTGCGCTATAATGCAAGTGCGGAATATTCACATTGTCTTTATAGCCAGAGATCGATACAAATATCGCATCGCGATTAACTTTCGATGATTTAACATCCGTGATATAGTATTCCGGAATTCCCTGATCTATCTTTAACCAGTTGTTACCACCATCTTTACTAACCCATACATTTGCATCTACTGTGCCTGCAAAGAGTAAGTTTGAATCTATCGGTGACTCGTCAATAGCAGTAATGGTATGATATCGGGAAGCTAGTATCAGACCGTCTGAAAGATCAGGACTAATTGGACTGAAGCTTACATTGTTTGTATTGTTTAGGCTCTTATGAATACGATAGGTTCCTGCATACATTACGTTCGGATTATGCTGACTTATGACATAAGGCA
>JABDMM010000003.1 GCA_013001465.1 Chitinophagales bacterium
GGATGTAACTTCATAGGATTTGGTGTTGGTTGGGATAACTGGAAATCTAAAGATCTGACAAGTATTTTAGATAATGCTGCAGTGCGTCTGGCAGTCAAAGCTCCAGAAGACAAAACGATATTTGGACTTACATTTATTTGTTTGATGGAGGACTACAGTGGTAATTTTATTGCAGGAAATTTTAAATCGAAATATTTTCAGGAACCTCCAATTCGTGATTCATGGCAATATATATATTTACCATTCAACGAATTCGAAGAAAGCGCGGAGTTTGAACTAAACAATGTAAAACAAATGTCTTTTGAATTTTTCGGATCTTCAAGGATAGTAATTGGGGATATTGAGATAGTTGAATTTAACGATCACAAAGCTGACCCCCTGCCCTACAAATTGAAAGTCGAAGAAAAGTTACCACACAATATTTTCGATCAGGGATTTCATGAAAATAATTACTGGGGGTTAATTGAGGATGAGTGTAGAAAGGCAAAAATATTGACTGAAGACGGAAATCAGTTCATCTCTTACAGTTGGGAGTCCGGGAAGGATTTTCCATGCAACGATATTAAATGGGGATTCAGTTGGAGTGGTTGGCATCCTGTCGACTTTGCAAACCTTCCTTCTAGTGCATCTCTTGAGTTTGATATCAGATCTACTGATATGCCGAATATTAAAATCGGAGTAATTGACTACAACTTTGGAAACCATTCTGTTGCATTAAGCTCCTATTACCCTCAAAATAGCAAAGGTAGCAGCTGGGTAAGGGTTAAAATACCATTGAAAGACTTAGTATCCGGGGATATACAGAAGGATAATATCAAACAAATAGTATTTATACATTCCGGCAAAGGCAAAATAGATCTCGATAATATTAAACTTTTAAACAGTTGATGACATTAATACCTAATAATTAATTAAAAATTATACCCATGAATAAATTTCTACTATCCTTGCTATGTATTGCAGCTCTTTCATTTCAGGCATTTAGTCAAGTAACTCTTGACGATTTCAATGATGGCATGACTACCGGCTGGGTAGGTGTTACCGGAGCAAATACATATACACTTACGGAAGCGAATGGAGAAATGCTCATCGATTATGTCAATACCGCACCAAATCAATTTCCACGTGCTACTTATACCATTCAAGGTGGTCCCGTAGACATGACGGACAACAGTATTCTCAGGGTAGCTATCAGAACTCAGAATTTGAGCGGAACTGTCAATGTTCGATTTGACCTTCTGGATTCTGCAGGAACTGCAACCAACTTTTCTCCATTCAGTTTAGATCCTTTATTTGATAATGGAGCATATAGTGTTTATGAGTTTGATTTTACAGGTAAATGGTTTCAATCCTTTCCCGGGTTCGCAACCGTTGATCGCACGGTAATATCGCATGTAGAAATGTTTGTAAACTTTGACCAGGCACCTGCGGGTAACGATTCTTTGTGGATCGATTATATGGAAGTTGACTCTGTTACCACCATATGTCAAGGAGTAGTAGCTTCAAATGACACGCTTGATGACATGGAATGCCAGCAAAACACGACTTATACCTTTGCAAATTCCAATTGGTTTTTGAAAGCAAATCCGGATCCTAGCGGGATAAATCAATCTCCGGTTGTTCGCGAATTTTTAAGATGGCCAACGGGAGACGGTGCTTTTGGTGGATCTTTCGATGTAGCTCCGCTTGATTTCACTACCAATAATCAACTTAAAATGCACTTTTGGAATGATAATGCTCCGGTAGATATCCTCGTCATTCTACAAAATTCAGCAGGAGGAGATCTCGCGTTGGAAGCTGCAACAGCACTAGGAACCGGACAATGGGAAGTCATTAATTTTGACTTCAGCAGACTCACCGATTCTACAGATATTGCAAGAGTAGTTTACTTAATTGACCCAGCTATTCCACCAAATCAACCTGATAGCATTTATTATGTAGACAACATTGTAATGAATGGCTTTGTAGATTATCCATGCGATAATGCAGTGACAGATGTCACGATATTTGACGATGTCGAATGTCAGCAAAATGTTAGTTACTCATTCAATAATGCTGCCTGGGATAGAATTAATAATCCCGATCCTTCCGGAAACGCTTCAACTCATGTTAGGAAATACATACGGTTTCCTGGTCAGGATGGAGCTGTTGGAGGACCTTTTGATAATGCTCCTGTTGATCTTAGTGACAACTCCGAGATCACGATGGATTTTTGGAATAACAATGCGGATGTTTCAGTAACCATGATCTTACAAGATGGTGCCGGAGCAGATATTGATGTTCAAGTTCAAACTGCTTCTGGAACGGCATCATGGCAAACCTTGACTTTTGATTTTTCAACTGCGGCAGGAAGTAACGATATACAAAGTATGGTTCTTGTTGTTGGTGATACCTTTGCAACAAACAATACTTACTTCATCGATAACATACAATTAAAGCAAGCTACCGGCATAAACGATAATGAAATAGCTTATGATTCGGAGCTTTTTCCTAATCCATCAACCGAAGTGACTCAGTTAAGTCTAAACATTATGGAAACAGATATGCTAAATATAAGTTTGTTCAGCATTGATGGTCGAAAAATTGCTACCATAATGGACTCGCAAATTATAAATCCTGGTGTTCATTCTTTTGATATCAGTGTTAAGGATATTCCAGAAGGGTTGTATTTCGTTGAAATAGCTGGCAGCAAAGGGAAAGTGGCTAAAAAGTTTATTAAAACCAATTAATTTATATATATTTATTCGAATTCAATTGAATTCTTAACTACGTTAAAACCCTATTAATTATGAAAAACTTTATTATGACGCTTGTGGTACTATGCACAAGTGTGATGGTATACTCTCAAGTTATACCCGTGACGTTCAATGTGGACATGAGTAATTATCCCGGAGCGTTTACAACTGTGTATGCAGGGGGAACCTGGAATAACTTCTGCGGAAATTGCTCCTTTCTGACTAACCAGGGAGGCGGCTTGTGGTCTGGCACGGTTCCAATGGATACCACTGCTATTCCCAACTGGCCGGAATTAGAATGGAAATTTATTATAGATAACTACGCTGATGTCGAACTGTTTAATGGAAGTGAATCATGTGTTAAAGTAACAGGTCAATTTATTAACAGAGTAGTAACTAATATGCCTAATGGGCCAGCTGTGCTGGATCTTGTTTGTTGGAATGCTTGTGTAACTTGTGACCAAGCCCCAAACTTACATAATGTGAAATTCCAGGTCGATATGTCTGAATACATCGAATCAGGTGGATCAGTAGCTGCCGGAGTAAACGTTAACGGTACCTTTAATGGATTTTGTGGTACATGTTGGAATTTGACAGATCCGGATGGTGATTCAATTTACAGTGGAACCTTCCTTGTTGTTGGTGATACAATGGAATATCTTTACACAATTGGGAATTTCGCAGATCTGGAAGGTTTCGATGCTTTTAGTGATGTATGTACCAAAACTGTATTATCTGCAAACTTGCAGGATACATTTACCAATCGTTACACTGTACTTGCTCTAGGAGATACTTGTCTTACTGCAGTATGCTGGGAAGCATGCGAACCTTGTGGAGCTCCTCCAACATGTCCGATCCCATCTAATCTTACAGCAAGTAACTTTAAATCTGCCGGTTCTGGTAAATCTGAAGTTAACTTATCATGGACTCCAGTAGCCGGTGCGATCCACTACACTGTTCAGGGTGGACTTCAGGGATCAAACCCAAACAACTATACAGTGGTAACAGTAGCAGGACCATTTAAAGCAACAGGTCTGTCAGAAGCTACATATGAATGGCAAATTCGAAGTAATTGCGCCACAGGGTCAAGTGCTTTTTCAGCATTAAGTACATTCACAATTCCAGCGTGTACGGCAGCTGTAGGTCTTAACACAGTAGTAAATGGTAGTTCAGCTACATTTTCATGGGCGCAAGTACCAGCTGCAATTGGATATATTTTCGATGCAGGTACTGAACCCGGATCATATAGTTACCAGCAGATCATCGCGGGAGGTGGCAGTACTTCATTAACATTGAACTCAATTCCTACAGGTAACTATAAATGGAGACTAAGAGCTGGATGTAGCACTAGTCCACTGAGGTTAGCACCATATTCCCCTACACAATTCTTTACTATCGCTGGTGCCACTTCTAAAACTGATGCATTTAGTGATATTATGGTATTATCACCAAATCCGGCTAATACTTCATTGACTATCAGTTTAAGTCAGGAGTTTGTCAAAGAAGGGTTCGAAATTATACTAAGTGATCTTCAAGGAAGATTGATTACTACTCACGAAATTGGTAGTCAAACATCGTTTGTTCTGGATGTATCCACTTATCAAAGTGGTATTTATATGATACAAGTCAGAAACGGACAACATTCCTACGTTGAAAAGTTGATAATCAACTAATAAATTTTTATCGTGTATGAAGAAAACTCATTTCTCTTATAAGAGGGATGAGTTTTCTCTTTTTAATGAAGGGATGAAAAGTTACAGAGTTAATCAAAAGCAACGCTGTACATCATAATTGCTTCTCTTTCTAGCATTACTCTCCTTTTGCGAATCCAACGCATTCTATTTTAGGTTGGGTTTAAAATTATCATTGCTTGCTTGCTTGCTTGCTTTCTTTTCTCTCTTCCTGGCGCAGCTTTTCAAAACTGATGGCTTTGAGAAGTTACGCAGTTTAAATTATACTGAAACTATAACAAAGAAATTTCTATGGTGTCCCCGAGGAATTTATCTATGCAGAGTTGAAAGAATCTAGCACAAGAAGATGTACTTCTATCGTGTATGAAAGAAAACTCCATACTCTCCAGATTTGACCTTTTTATTTTATATAAAAAGGATGATTAGCAGTTGCGACATGATCATGGCCATCATATATGAATATAAACAAACGGTAACCACCTTTCGCCTTTGGAGCTTTTATAGTCACAGACGGGCCAGCATCTCCTTCAATAAATCCTTCGATCTCTACGGGGTCTGCTTCAAAATCTCCACCAGTACCTGTCTCCTCGGGTTCTTTATACATTTGCCACACGTAAGTTAGTTGATCATTATCGAGATCAGAAGCTTTAACTTCCGCCTTATAATTTTGACCACCTTTCAAATAAATATTATCATATCCTACCTTTCCGTCGACAGTAAACGATTGAATTTCCGGGCATCTGTTTGCTGGCCATTGTCCTGTGAAACAGTATTGCATTACTTGAACAGCTCCAGTTTCTTTACCATCAGGAGTAAACATACTGAACCAGGTGCTTGTAGTTTCTTGCTTACTTCCCCATAAAAAAACATAGCTACCTACACAGTTATCCTTATCTGCGGCAATGTAATTTTCAAAACGAGTAAGGTAAGTTTGTGCTTTGTCTGTGCTGGTTTCGTCAACAGCAGCATGCCAATCTGTTTTAAAAACTTCCCACGTCCCTGTCGGACCCCATTCTGTAACCATATAAGGTCCGTCCCAACCAAAGAGATCAATAAATTTGGGAACACGAGGAATATCTCCATATACATTAATTCCTAAGATATCGACATCCGGTGCTCTTTCTTTTATAAGTTGAATTTCTGCAACATCAATACCAGCTGTTACTGTCATGATGGGATGATTTGGATCTACCTCCTTGATCATTGTAGCAATATCTCCAAGAGCATCCCAAACCTTTAAGTTAGAATAAAACAGATCCATTTCATTACCGACACCCCACATCAAAAGAGCCGGGTGGTCTTTATATTTTGTAACTACTTCGCGGAAATACTCTAATTGGCCTTTAACGGCCCATTCATCATTATAGTCAAAGCCTTGCCGCTCCTGGCCAACCCATAGACCTAGTGTTACGGTGATTCCTCGTTTGTGCGCTTTATCCAAGATCTCCTGAGCACCTTCGGGTCCCCAGGTTCTTAAAGAATTGGCACCAACTTCGACCATTTTATCCATGAAAGTGTTACCTCCAACGCCCTTTACATAGTATGGTTTCCCACCTCTAAGCAGACTAAACTGTCCATCTTTTTCAACGACTTCAACCTTTACAGGACCACTCTGTGCTAAAAGCTGCACTGAGAATGAAAAAAGAACTAACGCAATTATAAATTTCAATGTGTTTTTCATACTTCTAAGATATTCAATTATTGATTTATGAAGGTGGAATTTTGAATTCAATTTTTTGAAAGATCCAATAATTCAAAACTCAACATTCAAAAACTGAACCGCTAGATGAGTTGTTCGGGAAGCTGTTTAAAATATTGATACAATTCATACTGAGATCGAACTGCTTTTTTACCACTATCATTCTTTCTAATATTTTGAAGTTGATCATCTACAAATACACTTTTAGTATTATCTGAGATATGAATATTAAGTATCGTATTGATCTGATCCTGAATCGATTTATCCAATATAGGAAAGATCACTTCTACTCTATTATAGAGATTTCTTGTCATCCAGTCTGCTGAACCTGAGAAATAGAGCGGATCTCCATTATTCCAAAATTCAAAGATCCTACTATGTTCCAGGAAGCGATCTACTATACGGGTTATAGTAATGTTTTCACTTAATCCTGTTACAGAAGGAACAAGCCGGCAAATACCACGAATGATCAAATCAATATGCACTCCGGCATTTGATGCTTTATAGAGGAGCCGGATCATTTTCTTGTTCTCCAGGTTATTGAGTTTAATTCTAATTCTGGCTTTTTTTCCAATCAAAGCATTTTGTATTTCATTACTTATCAATTCTTCAAAACTATCAACCATATTGAACTGTGAAACCAGCAACTGATCTATACTTTTGGGTTTTTTGCCATCAAGTAAAAAATTTAACACTCTATCAAGATCATTTGTGATCTCTTCATTAGACGTACAAAGGGCAATATCCGTGTAGGTCCCGGCTGTCTTTTCATTAAAGTTACCGGTTCCCATGAAAGCGTACATTTCGATCTTATCATTTATTCTTTTCTTGATCAATGCGACTTTGGCATGTACTTTTAAACCGGGAATACTATACAGAATTTTAATCCCTGCCCTTTTCATTTCTTCAGCCCATATGATATTATTCTCTTCATCGAAGCGAGCTTTAAGTTCAACAAAGCAGGTGACTTTTTTACCATTTCTTGCTGCGCTGATGAGTGCATTTCCGATCACCGAATTCTTTGCTATCCTGTATATAGTAATATAAATTTCTTCCACAGCAGGATCGACAGCTGCTTCATTGAAAAGCCTTAAAACATAGTCATATGAATGATATGGAAAATGTAATAAAAGATCTTTCTTTTGTATTAGCTCAAACAAAGAAGACGTTGTGTCTAGTTCAGGAATGCTGAGTCCAGGCCACTGTTCATTCTCTAGTCGAGGTGATAAAGGATTTGGGAAAGTAAAAAAGTCATCGAAGTTGTGATATCTGCCGCCAATAGCAAGCTCATCATCGGATAGATCCCATTTTTCTTGCATAAAATCGCGCATCTTTTCCGGCATAGCACCATCATAAAGAAGTCTTGAAGGAACTCCAATCTTTCTTTTATGCAGTTGTTTTTTGATCTTATTCAATAAATCTCCGGTGTACTCATCCTCAATCTGTAGATCGGCATCACGATTCAGCTTTATACTGTGACAGGACTGGATCGAATATCCCGGAAATACCCTGTGGAGGTGAACCCTGATAATATCATCCAGAAAACAAAATTCATGAAGATCGTTTTCAGTATCTATAGGAATAAATCGTGAAATTTTATCCGAAGGAATATTTAAAATAGCATAAGTGACTTCGCTTTCCAGACTTTGCAGACCTACCAGAAAGTAAATTTTTCTATTCTCTAAAAACGGTGGTTTATCCAGGATCAGTTTAGGTTGAAGAAAAGCCATTATATATGACAGAAAATACTTCAAACTAATGTTTTCCAAATCTTTAGGCTGATCATTACTCCGATATAGTTTTACATTGTTCTTTAAAAGCTCCTTCAAGATCGAATTTCTAAAAACTGTACCAAAACGTTCTTGTTGATCGTGTACTATATTATGAATTGATTTCAGAAGTTTAGATGGTTCCGTATCCAGTTTTTTGATTAGTTTCTCCTTGTCAACTTTCTGCAAACGCTTTATGTGTGCAACTCTTACGCGAAAAAATTCGTCAAGGTTATTAGAATAAATAGCGAGGAAATTGATCCTTTCGTATAGAGGATTGTTAGGATCAGCAGCTTCATCCAGGACACGGGAGTTAAAAGATAGCCATGAAAGGTCCCGGTTAAAATACTTTTCATTGGATAAACCCATGATTAAAACTACTATTTATTCGCTTAAGAGGTTGAATGGAGTGATGAATCTTAGTAAATTTGAAATCACTAAACAGAAATGTCATGAATATTCTACTTTGGATTCTTTTTGGGCTGATCGTAGGATTTTTAGCAAAGTTCATAATGCCTGGAAAAGATCCGGGAGGATTTTTAGCGACTATCGGAATTGGGATAGGTGGAGCCATAGTTGGAGGATTTATAGGAAACATACTTGGATTAGGTGGTGTAGACGGGTTTGGTCTCGGTAGTTTCGTACTCGCAATATTAGGAGCAATACTGTTACTTTACTTATTCAGAAAGTTTAAGAAACAATAATTATTAACTAAATAAAATCACAGAAAAATGAAATTTGAAATTTATCAAAGTGAAAACAACCATGAATATTATTTCAGGTTAAAAGCTGGAAATGGTGAAGTCGTTTTAAAAAGCGAAGGATATAAGGATAAGTCGGGATGTGAAAATGGTGTACAGAGTGTAAAAAAGAATGCAGAAGATGTAGGAAGGTTCGAACGCAAAGAAGCGACAAACGGAAAACATCATTTTAATCTAAAAGCTGGTAACGGTCAGGTTATAGGATCGAGTCAGATGTATGTTAGCAAAGATTCAATGGAACACGGAATCACGGTAGTTCAAAAAGCTACAAGTGCTAACGTTGAAGATCTTACAGATTAATTTTTAGGAATTCAATTTATCAGAAAGCCTGCTAAAATAGCGGGCTTTTTTTATGCCTGGACTTTAGGTATAGTGAAGTAAAACGTAGTGCCCTCCCCCGGCTGGGATTCAAACCAGATCGACCCGGAATGCCGTTCAACAATTTTCTTACAAGTCGAAAGCCCGATACCCGTACCTTCAAATTCATCTCTTCTGTTGAGACGCTTAAAGATCTGAAATACACCATCACGGTATTTTGGGTCAATACCGATACCGTTATCGACAACTTTGAATAAGTATTTATCATCCTGATGCACTGCATGTATCTCTATTACAGGATCACCACCCTTATTGAACTTAATACCATTGCTGATCAAATTTTGGAACAATTGTGTCATCTGTGTAGGAAAAGCAGTAACAACAGGTAAAATATCTTTTTTTACATTTACGTTTTTGTCGCTAATTACAGAAGAGAGATTTTTGAGGACTCCATCCAGGATCTTGTTTAGATCAACAGTTTCAAACTCCATTTTCTCTCTACCGATCCTTGAATATTCAAGTAATTCTGTAAGTAGTTTCTCCATTCTGTCTGCACCGTCTGTTATAAAGTGCATAAATTGAGTACTATCTCCCTCAAGTTTATCCCCTTCCCTTTTTTCCAGCAAAGTGATGTAACTCTTGATCATTCTGAGCGGTTCTTTTAGATCATGTGAAGCTGCATATGCAAATTGCTCTAGTTCTTCGTTAATACCTTTGAGCTCCTCATTTCTATTCTTGATCATCTCGTTTTTCATTTCGAGTTTCTCAAGAGCTGACTTTGTTTCGAGCTCTGCGATCTGCTTTATTTTCATTTGCTTTATGATCGCATCTTTTATTTCAGTAAACTTCTTGTGGTGTTTAAGTGCATTCTCAAAATCTCCTTTCATCTCACAAACCTGGAAATACTCCTCGTAACAATCTCGCAACCGCTCTTTAGAACTTAACTTCTCTGCAAGTTCCAAACTGCTTTCGATCTTTGAAATAGCAGTATTAAAATCACCTTTTTGCCTGTAAATTTTGCTGATGTCCAGAAGTGCATTTTGCTGACCCGGAATATTTTTAATATGTGTAAAGATCTCCAAAGCTTCATTTAATATCTCCAAAGCTTTATTATACTCACCATTTTTAAGGTTTATTAGTCCAATGTTTGCCAAACACAAAGCTGAATATAGGTCTGGTCCATCAGTTTTTGTTAACTGAAGCGCATTCTCATAGTATTCAAGAGCCTTTATAAGATCGTTTTTCTCATAAAAAGTCACCCCGATATTGATCAACCGGCCTGCTTTAACAGAAATAGGATCAGAAACTTCATACATACTTAAGGCTTCAAGATGATAATCAATTGCCTTATCGTAATTTTTGAGAGTCCTGTAGAGGTTTCCAATGTTACTGAGGATAGAGCCGTTCTTCTTACTCAGATCCATTTCATCAAAAACCTTAAGACATTCGAGGTAGCACTCCAGTGATTTATGATACTCGCCCACATTTTTATAGACGATACCTAAATTTTTCAATGCATTGGAGTAGTCAAGAAGATTGTTATACTGTCTTGCTAGTTTAACAGCTTTCTGGAGAGTGAGAATTGCCTTTGGATACTCACCAATGAACTTATAAGCGTTGCCCATATGGATAAGTATATCCGGTAATAAACTAAACCTGTTGCTTTTCTCTGCAATTTCTTTAGCGGTAGTAGCATAATTTAAAGCTTCAAGCGCATTGTCCTGAAGCAGACTTGAACTAAGTTCAAGGTTCTGCTGGATCTTGTGCTCTAAACTTTCAATGCTATCCTTTTGAGAAACATTAAGAGTATTGCTAAATTCAATTCTTTTAGCTCTTTCCATAGCTGATCATCTTATATGATACAATTAAATATGAATTTATTGCATTGTCAAGATGATACTATATATTTTTAATCTCTCTTATCGAGGGAAATTGTGGTTTTACTACCGATAGTATCTGTAAAGCTATAAATGAACTTTGTAGGAGTATGTTCATCTACATCATAAATGAACCCTTCATCAAAATTTCCGGAATAAGAAAGAGTGAAATCATCCAATGTTTCCCCTATCTGATAGCTGAATTCAACTTTGGAATTGTTGGATTCATCCTTTATCCTTCCATAGCATACTTCATCGGTTTCGTCACATTTATCAAAAATGTAAACTTGATCTTTGTAAGAGGACGTTGGCTGAGGCACACCATCGACAACAACAGAGTTAACATCCCACTCACCCTCAAGGATCTTTAACACCAGTTGCTCTTTAGTGCAAGATGCTATTAATCCGATAGAAACAATCAAAACCAAATAACCTAAACGCTTTAAATTTTTCATTATTATATTGTTTTACAACTAATAATACACTTATACAATTACTATATTTACGATTGATATATATTTATGTTACGTTTTTATAACATATATGCCTCTACCTCAATCAAAACCTTTGCTGAAGCTATTCGTATGAACTACGTGAACCAAAACTTAATATTTTGAGTATCACGGTAATCAAAATGTTTACGATCTTATTTACTCTTTTTATTCCTTCCATTTTCAGTGGGATATCTATTGATAATAACGATGGACTGGAACATTTAACGAAATCTTACACCGCGATCTATAATGACACTTGTGTGATAAGCGATCCTCTTGCAGGACAAATAGATCAAATGGTGCTTTATCACAACAGGCGACTAGGGTTTCATGGAAGCGTCCTTGTGGTTAAAGATGGTAGTCCCATCTATGCCCGTTCAATTGGATATGCAGATCTAAAAAGCAAGGAAAGATTAAATAGAAACAGCTCATTTGAGCTTGCTTCTGTTAGCAAACAGTTCACGGCTTATGCTATCATGATGCTCCAAGAGAGAGGACTGATCCAATATGATGACCCTATAGATAATTACCTGTGTAGCCTGCCTTTTAAAGGAGTTACGATAAGGCATTTATTAAATCATACTTCCGGAGTTCAGAATTACATGTGGTTATTGGAAAACAAATGGATAAAAGAGCATGCTCCTTCGAACAAGGAAGTGGTCAATTTTATAGGTGAACATGGAATGTACATGAATTTCAAGGCTGGAAGCCGGTTTTCATATTCAAATACCGGATATGTCCTTTTGGCGGCAATAATTGAAGAGGTTAGCGGTAAATCATATGGATCTTTTATCGAAGAAAACATCTTTACACCTTTATGTATGTATACTGCCAGCGTTGGCAAATCTGATTCAAAACAATTAACTGGATTTCAGACCGGAAGAAATTACAGTCGACGATTAAAGCCAACCATCCACGACAATGCATTCGGCGATAAAGGTATCTATGCTTCTATTTGGGATCTGTATAAATGGAACAAAGAAGTAAGTAATCCCAAACTATTGGACAAACCTACGGTACTTGAAGCTTTTAAGCCTGCAATTGTCAATAGACGAAAGATCAATTATGGCTTCGGATTCAGGCTTATGGAAGATAATAAGGGTTCTTATATATACCATCATGGCCTTTGGAATGGATTTCGGACCACTTATTCCATGAACCTGGATGAAAATACAACCATCGTGGTTCTGAATCACACTAATAGCAAGGCTAAAACTCCTCTTGTCAAGCGTTTGGACAGGATCGTAAACTCATGATACGATCTAAATTTCTATATTTATAATAAAGAATATAGAAATGAAGTACTTCAGCAAAGATTTCGCTCTATTTTTCAGAGAACTGGAAAAAAATAATGATCGGGATTGGTTTCAGGCTAATAAGAAAAGGTATGAGACAAACGTTAAGAAGCCTTTCGAGGAGTTTGTAGAGGCTTGTATAAAGGAAGCATCCAAGATCGATCCTGAGATTCGTATTACTCCAAAGGAAGCTATTTTCAGAATACATCGTGACGTCCGTTTCAGCAAAGACAAATCACCTTATAAAACTCATCTGGGTGCAGTGATCTCAAAAGGCGGGAGAAAAAATCATGAGATTCCCGGTTATTATGTCCACGCAAGCGGGAAAAACCTGATGTTAGGTGGTGGGGCTTACTTTCTATCGAAAGAAATGCTATATAAAGTGAGACAAGAGATCTCCTATTCAAAGAAGGAATTTTCGAAAATAATCAATGCAAAAAGTTTTCAAGATCTATATGGAGAGATCAAGGGCGAAAAGAATAAGATCCTACCTAAGGAGTTCAAAGAAGAAGCAAAAGAGATGCCCATCCTCGCTAATAAGCAGTTCTATTTTATGACAGAACTAAAATCAAGCGTTTTAGTGAAAGACGATCTTTTAGCCATTGTAAGAAAGTACTTTAAAGCCGGGAAAAAGTTTAATGAATTCCTGAGCAGGGCTATGTATGACTAATATATTTTGACAAGCGTTTGTGTAATTCAAAAAGTGGTAATCCAACAACATTAAAATAATCTCCTTCAATTTTACGAATGCCGATCATTCCAATCCACTCCTGGATACCATAAGCACCAGCTTTATCGAAAGGCTTGAATTCGTTGATGTAAAAATTAATTTGTTCTTGTGTGAGGATATCAAATTCGACATAAGTCTTCACCTGGAAGGATTCCAATCCTCTTTTACTTTTGAGACATACTCCCGTAATAACCTCGTGTACTTTTCCTGAAAGCTTTTTGAGCATGAACTCAGCTTCTTTAAAATCTATAGGTTTACCTAGAATTTCACCTCCATAAATAACAATCGTATCGGCTGTGATGATGATATCATCTTCCCCATCTACTTCGCATTCTTTTGCTTTTTTTTCAGCAAGAAATAATGCTGTTTCCGAAGATAGAATTTCATCCGGTACGGTTTCTTCAACTTTAATTTCTATCGTTTTAAAAGGAATTTGAAGTTCTGACAATAGTTCTCTTCTTCGGGGTGATTTAGAGGCAAGAAATATTTTCTTAGAGATGTTGAGCATTAGATTTTGTTGAGATATTCAAAAACGGGCATAGAGGCGATACCGAATAGCATCAGCAATTTTACAAGTATTCCACAGAACTTATATTGAACAGGAGATTTTGCAAGTAGAAGCAGGATAAGGAGTATAAAAGAGGGTATGATCAAGGTTATAGCAAGGTAATATGTGTGGTAAATTGCTCCCACAGAATTCAGCTGTAATGTGATCGCGATCAAACCTGCAATGAGCGATCCGATCAGTGCAGAAATCAAAAATTTTGAGGTGGTACCCAGTAAAACGGCAAGCGTTTTATATCCGGCCTGATCATCACCATATCGGTCTTGAAGGTCCTTGATCATTTCACGAATCCATGTTAGTAGAAACGCGAAACTTGCATAACCCAACATTAAGTAAAGAATGCGTTCTATATTTTCTGCGAGAGGGAGCTGATATATCTGGCGGGAGAAAAAACTGGTTTCAGCGAGAAAAACGATGACAATACTAAGTCCGCAAAGAACTGCTATAGTCAAATTTCCAACAACAGGCAGAGATTTCAGAGTGATGTTGTAAAACCAAAGCAAACCAGCAGATAAAATAAAAACTGAAATCACATTATAGTTACCACTGGTAAGTGTAAAGTACATTCCAAGCATTAAAGCGAAGCCATTCATAATATAATAAGCATTGATCAATGACCGGTCCGAAAGAGAATTCAAAATTCTCACCTTCCCCGGCTTATTATAGCTATCAGTATGCTCATCGTACAGATCATTCAACAAATTACCGGAGGCTGCGATGAGTACAGTTCCGAGCATCAGTGCCAGGAAATCGAGAATTGAGAGACTTAAAACTTCGGTTGGGATAGATTTTCTGATCACAAAAAAGAAAAAGAAAATCTGTGTTATGGCAAGTATTAGAAGGTTTTGCCACCTGATCAATATTAAGAAGCTAAATATCTTCATCAGGATCAAAATTATACTAAAAGATTTTAAGCGTTTGGACTAGTAAAAAAGCCATAAATTCGCTGAATATGTCTATAGATCTTGAAAAATTAGCTAAAGAGTCCGAAGAATATGCCCGCCAGTTTCTTGGTAAGCATTTAGATGAAAATTATGTCTATCATAACTTGACACATACGGAAGATGTTGTGGAATCATCGCTGGAAATTGGGAAAGGGAACAATCTCAGCGAGGAAAAATTACAACTTTTAGAAATTGCTGCCTGGTTCCACGATATAGGATATGCCAATTCCAAAGATGAGCACGAGAAGGAAGGTTCAAAATTGGCTACAGAATTTTTAAAAGAGAAAGGACTAAGTGATGATAAGATCGAAGTTGTTGTGAACGCCATTATGGCGACGAAAATGCCTCAATCACCAAAGAGTCTGATTGAAAAAGTGTTGTGTGATGCTGATCTGAATTCATTAGGTTCGAAGCAATTCTTTGAAAAAAGCGACCTCTTCAGGAGCGAAAAAGAGATGATACATGATGACAATAGTAATGAGGTAGACTGGCTTGAAGAAGAAATTAAGTTTTTAGACGGTCACAAATACCACACTCCATTCGCTCAGGCAAAATATGACCGGCGAAAGCTTAGGAACTTAAAGAAGTTACATAAGAAACTAAGAAAAGAGCATGAGCGGATAGAGATCAGAGAGTCTGGCGTACCTAAATCTGCTAAACCTTCCAGAGGAGTTGAAACTCTCTTCCGCCAAACACTTAGGAATCATACACATTTAAGTGCGATCGCGGATAATAAAGCAAACATCATGCTTAGTATCAACGCCATCATTCTTTCGATCGTGATATCAACACTGGTTCCGCAATTCAATGTTAATCCTCAATTGATCTTTCCTACCAGTGTTTTGTTACTGGTTTGCGTACTGACCATAATCTTTGCCACATTATCTACAAGTCCCAAAGTGACGGAAGGAACTGTTAGTCGGGAGGACATCTTAAATAAACGAGCTAATCTCGTGTTCTTTGGCAATTTCTATAAGATGGAACTTGAAGAGTTTGAATGGGCCATGGGAGAGGTTTTGAAAGATGAGGACTTTTTATATGGATCGCTAAAGAGAGATCTCTATTTTCTCGGTAAAGTCCTTGCGCGCAAGTATAAGTTCTTGCGAATCACCTACACGATATTTATGTATGGAATTATCCTTGCTGTCGGATCTTTTGCATTTGTTTATCTATTGCCCAACCTGTAGGTCTTTTATAGCAATAGCCGTTGAATGATTTTCAGCGAAATGCTTAATATCCTCAAGCTTCTTTTTCATTTCTCTTTTCAGGAAGGGCCTGATCAATCGAAACAAAAAATTCTTAAACCATGATTTAGATGGTATCTGCAATTGGAGTCTCAAAGTGCTATATTTCTCTACTTCCTCCATAGTGTATAAGAAGTTGGCTCTATTAAACAAAGGAAAATTCTCCACTTTCTCCGCATATAATCGTGTTCCTTCCTTGATCTTGTTTTCGCTGATCTCAATTTTGAGCACAAAATTTGGAAGAACACATTGGTGAATAGCCCCAACTCGCGGGATCTCGGATTTATCGTACTTAACATCGATCAACTCTTTAAATATCTGGTTTTTAATATCCAGATTCGTAAGTATCCGATGTACATCATCGATTGGAGCTTTAATGTCTATACTATTATCGACACTGTTTTTGAAATTTTTTCCAATCGATTCTCTGGGCTTTAGTTTCACATGGTCTAACTGTTCTTTTAAACTCTTGTATCTGTAGTTGATCTCTCCAAATTCGGGATATGAATCGGAAGCTTTCATCCAACCATCAAAATTATCGATTTCATTATTGTCAAATATACCCTCAGTAGCCAGTAAGTATTGATCCTCCGAAATGCTGTTTTTTAGCAAAGCATGTAGTACAATAACTTCGGGACCAAATAGCTTTGTCTTATCTTTAATTTGCATCTTTTGGACCTCTCCCACGTGTACAATGATTTTCAAACTGAGCTCATGAGCAGTAGAACATGCACCACAGTCACAAATCCTGTCACGTTGATATTGAAGTAGGTGTTCATGAAATTTGATAAACATCAACTCAGCTTGTTCCTCGATTTCTCTTAACCCCGGTAAAGTACCTTCTTTAAAAAAGAAAATAGCATCTCCTTCGATCTCATTAACTACTAAATCAAGCCTGTTTGAGTCGATCAATAACTCTAACAACTCTTGAACGATATGCTGACTATGTTCTATTTCGGTACTTTGAACAAATTTGGTAAAACCACTTATATCTGGAATAAATAATAGTGTCGACTGAATTGATTCTTTTGCCAAAAGTTTTAAATTGAGTATTGAAATGAATATTTTAATCCTTCGGAAGGATCGTTTACTGCATAATTACAACAATATTCAACTATAATAATTCTACAATGCGAAAGTTGTTTTTGATCAGACATGGAAAATCAAGCTGGGACAATCCAAAATTATCCGATAAAGACAGGCCTTTGAAAAAAAGAGGGCGAAGAGATGGTTTAATAATAGCTAAAGTGTTAAAAGAAATGCATATCCAACCAGATCTTATAGTCTCGAGCCCTGCCAACCGTGCATTTTCTTCTGCCATGATCATTGCCGATGAGATTGGATACCCACAAGAGAAAATCGAAAAAAATGAGGATCTCTACTTTTCAGGGATAAATTCTATTTATGAAGTCATTAGAGATATTGATGACAAGCATTCCAAGGTTTTTATCTTTGGACATAATCCTGATTTTACCTCTTTTGCGAATCAATTTTCTGATGACTATATCGATAATGTCCCAACCACAGGAGTGGTGGGTATTGAATTCAATGTCAACAGCTGGAAAAAAATTGATGGGGATAACGGTTCACTAATTATGTTTGAGTTCCCAAGCAGGTATCGCTAAAACTGAAAGCCAAATTTTAAGATAAATCGTTTTTCCTCTACCGATTGAGCGTAGGTTGCTGTAAGCACTAATAGATCAAATGGTGTAATCCAGAGGCCGCCACCATATCCCCGATGCAGTGCCTTGCTGCTATCATTTTGTAACCATACCCTTCCGATATCATAGAACCCGAGGATTCCAATTGATACAGGTAATACTACAGTTCGTATCGTTCCTAGTTTTAACCTCAACTCATTATTTTGATAGATAGCAGACCTCCCGGAAAATCTATCTACGCTAAACCCCCGAAGATTATTCCTCTCTCCCAGAACCAGAGATTCGTAAAAATCAAACTCTCCAAATATACTGCCTCCACCAAGTTTTATCGCGATGGTAGGTTCCAGTATCATATCAAACCGATAGAAGACAGCTAGCTCTCCCTGCAAGGTAAGAGTGCTGATATCGAAGTTGTTCACTCGTATATCATACTCTGCTGAAATTCTTGAATAAACTCCCCTTCCCGGGTTTTTGTCATCGTCTAGTACCTTAAAGTCATAATTTAACTTTAAACCATATTCATTATGAAAGTCAAACTGGTCATCACCAAGATCAAAATCCGGACTTCCAGCAATTCTACCGGCTGTTTTTTCAACTTTGCCACTGGTAAATATAGGTCCAAACGCAAAACCGTGTTTGGAATCGTGAAACTGCTTTCGTAATAATGGTTCTATAATTACTTGTCTCATTCTAATATTATAAAACTCATCATCAGATCTTAAATTTTTGCTTTCATTTCCTAATCCATAGTATTTTCTTACATAGTTAATCCCATACATCGCCAGGCTGATATCTAAATCATAGGTTCCTATTGCTTCCACAAAGTAACCGTCATATTCGATGTTAAATCCGTCAGTTTTAAAGGCATAGTTTGCCCTCAGTTGGTGAAGAGCCCAAAACGGGTCTTTCTTGAATTTTTGATCAGTATATATTAGTCCGAGACCAAAAAAAGCTCCGTCATCACCATTATATCCAAGATAAGAAGTTGGAAGCAGCTTTCTGTACTTGTAATCATAACGATCATAGTCATTCCAGGCTTTCCTTTTGCTTCTTCTATCCTTGATCCCTCGACCTGGTTTGATCTTCATGCCTCCCGGTTTATCATATGCAATGACTTTTGTCTTGTTACCATCAGTTTTCTCCAGAATTCGATCTTCTCCTTTGCCCCCAATGATCCTGACTCGAACTTTAGAAGATGCATCTCCTTTGATCGAAATTTTATCATCACCTTTCATCATGTATATTCTAACCTCCTTTGTTTCTTTTTCGGAAAAAACCCTATTATAGATTTCCTCCTTCTTCTCTCCTTCTTTTGATAGGTCCCATATTCGGATCTCAATGTCTCCGGATTCAGAAACGTTTAACTCATAAGCCTCTCTATCATCTGTTCCCACAACATTTACTTCTTTTGCCAAAAAGCGATAGTAATCATCGACAATATCGGTTAAGTTATCTCTTCGTTTTTTCAAAATACGTGAGATGGTTTCAGCGTCTAATTTATAGATAGAGTCCGGCCAGGTAAGAAAAGCTGAGTCTATAGTCTCATCGGTGAGATAAGTTTGAATGAAGTTTATCTCTTCCTCCCAATCGCTCCACTCCATCTCGGTAAGAAACGCTCTGTCGAAATAGCGGGCATTAAAATTAAAGCCTACGATGTTAGGCTGAAATTCTTTAAAATCCTGAAACTTCCCGATCGGGAACAGCCCTTTCCTTGAAGCAAACCAAGGTAAGAGACCATCAAACTTAAAGAATGGCTGGTCTCTGTCCCTTGGGATAGGACGATACCAAGTAATATCTCCTTCTTTGAAGGTTGCCCATCTCCACTGATCATCGTGTCTGTCCCAATCCGCAACCAGCATGTCGAACAAGCGTGCGCGAAGAACTGCTCGTTGATCGATCCTGTGGTCGTGTTCTTCCGTTGTTTTATCGATAGTGTTTGAATAACTCTCTACTTCTTTTGAATTCCCAAAATGATCGTAACCTTCCATATTATCATCCGGTCGTTCTTCGAAGAGGTAAAAATCGCCACCAAAATCTTCATCGAATTCTGCAAGTGCCGGTTGATGAGGGATATAAACTAGTTCTGGTTTCGCATGAAAGATCTCTAACTTTTCTGCCATTGTTGGAATTACTAAAGATGCATATGGATGTGAAGCTGATGTTTGATCCTGTACGATATTTGCCACAAAAGTCCTCCTCAAATATGTTGGTAATGTTTTATCGGTATTTTTGTCGACAGTCCTGAGAACCCATTGATGACCTTCTTCATTTTCAAGTCTTAACGATCTTGTTGCAAAACCACCTCCCCTTTTGACAGGTTTAAGCCCGCCCTTAATTAATCTAAGGTCTTTAACGGGAACTTCTATTCTGCTGTACCAAGCTTTTCGATAGTGTTCACCCAAGAAGAACCGTTTAAATTTGCTCACATCATATTGAATAGATCCTCTTACTTTAATAATACTGTCATTAGGAAAGGAATACTTTGATTCCAGGTCATCAATGATCTCACGTCTGCTTTTAGGCTTCTTTAACAACTTTTTACTGTACAATACAGTGTTACTTTCCATTGAAACGAATTCCAGCCATAGTGCACCTCTCTTATCTTCAACGACTTTACCAATTGATGGAGCTGCGGTCAAGAATTCGGCACTTGCTCCCTTTCGGATGTATGCCTTTCCCGCAACCATCGCACTTACCGCAAAGTGCTTACCATTCTTGAAAAAATATTGGGATCCATCTTCATGTGCAGCAAGAAAAATTAGATTGTCGTACCCTTCAGTAATGTCCAAGATTGATTTCCGAAGACGCACATATTTTGCGTTTGCAAGGTCTTGAGAGGTACCGTTTATCAATTTAAAAAAAGTAAAAAGCGATCCAATGCCCGGAAGTGGAATGTATAGGGTATTAGAGATTTCAGTTAGCGGAAAAATGTGTGTTTTAAAAGAAAACAAACCAGCTCGTTCACCCCGGGAAAACAAAGGATGATGCATTGCAACTATGATATTTTTATCCCGGTATTCTGTCAACAAGCTCTTAAACTCATTAAGGAATTCTTCCTCGCTATCGATCTCACACTTGTCAAACAATTTTTTAGTCTTCTCTTTATCTTGAAACCACCACTGACTGTTAAAAAGAAGTAAAACCGTATTCTCACTAATGACATGTGGGAAGGGTCCAGGACATTGAGGTCTGTGTAAAACGATATGATCTAAATGCGATTTGACAAGGGCTGCGATTTCAAAGTTTTCAAGGCATGTCTCGGATTTTATTGATCCGTTATCCCATTCATTATTTCCGCTTAACAAATATATTTTTGCTCCTGTAGCATCATAAATACTTTTAAGAGCATCGTTATTTGGAACCTCCTCGTCAAAGCTTTCCAAATAGTTTTTCTCGAAAATATTTCCCATCAAAAGCAAAGAAGAATTCTCAGGTGATCTTTGAGTTTGAAGAAACTCGGATATTGGAGTAGCGGATCCAACATCTTCATTCAATAGCAAATCTCCTGTAAAAATGATCTGTTGTTGTATAGAATCAGCTTGCACAGAGACTATCTGAGCTGACTTATCTCTGTAATAAGGATTATAAGTATTGCATGAGGTAACTAGATATGCTAAACTGAGGCAGTAAAACAGAATTTTCAGATGGGGAACCATCACTCTAATATAGTGAATTCAATTAGGGGAGGATGTCCAATACTTTGGGGAAAATCTCATCTACCCAGAGCCCGTACATTTTCCCGGAAAAATGAAGATTATCTGAAGCGACCATTGTGGTATCTCCAATTGCAGCTTTAGAAACCGGAAAAATATTGCTGACATGAAGACCGTATTGATCTGCAACTTCTTCTATAGCTACATTATAGGACTTTATAGATGCGGCGATAAGAGCAGTATCTCCAAAATTCTGACCTACCGGAGTTGTACCCCAATCCGGTATATTTAACATTAGAATATTAGAAGTATCACCTCCTGCCAGATTAATCGAGAAATCGAGAATGCATCTTAAGTTATCCTTCAGAACATTTTTACTCCCATTCCAAAACTGATCATTGACACCTATCATAACAGATACAAGGTCATACGTATTCTGCAATAGCCCTTGATTCAAGGCATTGTTAAGGGCAGTTGAATTCCAACCATTTTGTCCGACATAAACAACAGGTTCAAACTCATATCCATAAAGTAAAAGTGAATCCACCAATTGCTCGGACCACCTCTCCTCAAGAGTCACTCCTGTGCCTACGGTATAAGAGTCTCCAAGAGCTATGTATTTAAGCGTATCAGATTGGTTCGCCTGAACCTCTTGCTGAAATGCGTTTTCAATATATTTGAACGAGTCGTCAAAATTACAGGAAGCAAATAGCAGGATTATAGTGAGAAAGCTAATGAGGATTTTCATATAATCAGAAACAGGGTTGAATCTATTTTGTTTAGAATTTGGCAATTACTCTAACATTAACCCTTCTTGAAGTTAAAAAATTCGGAACAGCATAACTGGTATTCCTAAAATCCTTGATCCATAAGTAAGATACAGTGTTTGAAATACCCAGCAGGTTGTAAATTTCAGCAGTTGCCCAAACTGATTTTAGAAATGAAGAACTTGCTCCTTTCTTTTCTATCCTTCTTTCCTTGCTATATAGCAATGCTGAAAAACCTACATCGAGCCTTCTGTATGATGGAATACGAAGTTGATCACGGTAACGCTCATTATCTGGTGGACCAAATGGCAAGCCGGTTCCAAAAAGTAGGTTTAGATGCACTTTAAAGTTATCATTGTTTGGAATATAGTCCTGAAAGAAAATAGAGAAACTTACTCTTTGGTCTGTTGGTCTTGGGATATTGCCTGGAAACTCTGTGATAGTATCGACGCTCTCAGCAAATTTTATCAATGCTCTTGGAATTTCTGTACCATCATCGAGAAGGTATCGTTCAAATGAGTCATTTGAGATGTCCTCTTCAGTTTGCATAATCGACATACCTACCCAGGACTCGGCACCTTCGATAAACTCACCATGAAGGCGTAGGTCGATCCCAGCTGCATAGCCACTTGCAGAATTTTGGCCGAAATAGCGTATCAATACATTATCCAGTTCATATGGGACCAGATCCCACATATATTTGTAGTAGAGTTCTGTTACGAATTTAAAATCTCTATCCCAGGATTTGAAATTGTAGTCGATGCCTGCGACTGCATGTATAGATTTTTGTGCTTTAAGATCGAGATTTACAACACCATCCAGGTTTCTCATTTCCCGGTAAAAAGGAGGTTGCATATAGGCACCCCCAGCAAGCTTAAGTACAACATCTTTTTTGAAAGGCTTGATCGCGAATTGCACGCGAGGTGATACGAGAAATTCCTTGTTTACATCCCAATATTGAAATCTGGCACCAAAGGTCAAGCTGGCAGCTGAAGAATCTCCTATTAACCAACTATCCTGGAAAAAACCACTAAAACGATTAGAATTCAAGTCGAAATCGGATCTTAATATATCTGAGATCTGCACAGTCTGAGAAGAATAAGGTAAGCTATAGCCTGCAGAATCTACTCTCTCCCACTCGCTTATTTTATCCTGAATAACTTCACGCTTGTAATCGATCCCCCACTTCAATAAGTGTTTATCCGAAAAGTAAGTGGCTCGATGACCGGCACTATAGATATTGGATTCAAGTTCATTTCTGGCCTAATCATGCAACGTACCAACTC
>JABDMM010000129.1 GCA_013001465.1 Chitinophagales bacterium
GATCATCGCCAGGATGAGGAAGAATATCCACTTCAGGTTGATGGCTGAACTCGTATTGAATGTATCATAAATTACCGGTTTGACTGACTTGTCATTGATCAGTTCGCTAATTTGTAACAGGTTAGCCGGATAAAAGAGTTGTCCACCGGTTTTCTCTGCTAGAGAATATAATACCTGATGATTCGCTTGTGTTTCCAATGCTTCAAGCTGTAAAGGTGAAATACTGAATTTACCTCCTGCGGTATTGATCTTATTGGCGAATTCAACGCTTGCGCTATACGAGTAGTTGCCTGCAGGAAATGATCCGGCATTCAATTCGTATGCGTTATATGTTCTATTCAATGAAAATGGATATTCATTACCATCTTCATCCCGAACATTCAGTTTCACTTCAGGTTCGTTTACAAGCTCATAGTTATCGTTGTACAACTGTGCTGAAATTCGTACTCCTTCATTTTCAAAGTATAGGTTCTTATTAGTGAATACTCTGAACTTTCTTTTGTCTGATTTAACAGTAAGAAATTGAAAGGTCTTATTCATCAATTCATCAAATGCTTCAAAATTCTTATTCTGATTAAAATTATACATCCTCCATCGCCATATTCCTTCACCACAGATCACCGCAGATTTCGTCCCAAAAGCTTCGTTAAAAACAATAAGCGGATAGTCTGTCTGTACTTTGCCTATTCGCTGATATGCTAAAGTCTTTGCTTCCGGGCTTACCTTATATTCTGCAAATGGAGAATATAGTGGGGGATACTTGGCTATTTGTTGCTTCGTGCTTTCACTGAGTTTAAAAAGATTGAAGTCCTGATTAAAATTCGGTGTGACTTCATTATAAGCTTCAGATTTTTTACTCACACTAAGGTATGGATGGAGCTTTTCTAAATCATTTAATCTGTATTGACTGCCAACGATCGTTAATGTTGGCTTTCCTTTATCTTTAATTTGTTGAACGATACTTCCAGCACCATTACTGATAGCAGGGATCTGATGAAGGATAACCAGATCATATTGCTCAAGATCTTTACTGAAGTTTCTCAAATATTCAATGTCGAGCTCATAATTTTTATTGGCCTCGATCACATTTTTTATACTTGAAAGATCCGGATGCGGTGAAAATGCCAGAACCAGGATCTTTTGTCGGCTGTCGATCACCTCGACAAAAATATCCTTATAGTTGTTCTGAGTGCTCTCTTCTCCTTCAACCGGACTTAAAGCCACACGGTAATGTTGAACTCCACTGCTGGAAGCGGTAACCACAGCATCGAAACTTTTATTGTATTGAAAGCTACCTACAGTAAAGCCCTCTTCCCAGATCTTGTTGCTTTTGCCATTTACGATATGATATAATATCGCTTTGCTCCTTTTATCTTTCAGGTTATAAGCATTTACATCGATGCTCACATTAAATCTGTCGTCGAGATATACCAGATTGTTAAATTGTATTTCACTCAATTTAAGATCGCGTCTGGGTGTGGTGTCCCCAATTGCTATAGGATAGATCGGATAGTTTCCACTAAGGCTGGTATATATCGGATTGATGCCTTGATTAAATATGCCATCCGTTGCAAATATTACGGCTCCAAGGTTTTGATTGTAATAGATATCACTTATCTCCTTAAGCGCATCAGATAAATTCGTGACCTTATCATTAAAATTAAGACCTTCAGAAGCAGTTAGCTTGTTTCCAAAGCGATAGCTAACAACATCATATTTTTTACCGATTTCTTCTTTCAATTGATTCATTGCCTTTAGATAGGCAGCCGAATCTCCGATACTTGCGCCAACAGATTCAGAATTATCCTGAGCAATGACAATGACGGGCTTCTCGATCTTTGTTGTTCTTGATTTTAAGAAAGGGGATAACAACAGTATTGCCAGAACTGATATAGCAACAAATCTGCTGAATGCCATGAGGTAGATAAAATACTGAAGTGTGGGAGATGGGTCATTGAACGACTTTTCTCTGAAGTACATAAAAGCCGCGTAAGCAGCGCCTACAAGCAAGCACAACAGCAGAAACCATGTTGGATATTCAAATGTAATGCTCGATTTTAGTAGGATCATCTTTTTTTATCTGTTTAACGCACCGCAGACACTTATCGTCTGTCCGGAAACGTAAGAAGACAGGTCAGACGCAAGAAAAAGTGCAACATCTGCTACTTCTTCCGTTTGTCCGAAGCGATTTAGCGGTATCTGGCTTAAATACTTTTCTTTTGTTGCATCTGGCAATGCATCAGTCATATCTGTCTGAATAAATCCGGGTGCAATTGCATTTGAACGTATTCCTCTTGATCCAAGTTCATCAGCAATTGATTTTGTGAAACCAATCATTCCGGCTTTGGATGCAGAATAGTTCGCCTGGCCACCCTGGCCTTTCATTCCAACGATCGAAGTAAGATTTATAATGCTGCCTTGTCTAGCTTTCATCATAGGTTTTAATACTTGTTTCGTTACGTTAAAAACCGACTTTAGGTTTGTGTTTATGACATCATCCCACTGCTCCTCACTCATCCTTAACATGAGGTTGTCTTTAGTGATCCCTGCATTATTAACAACGATATCGATCTGGCCCCAATGTTCGAGTATGCCGGCTATTAGTCTTTCTGCTTCTTCATAAGAAGCAGCGTCGGATTTGATAGCCATAGCATCCGGACCAAGTTTTTTGAGATCGCTTTCGATGGCTTTTGCTTTTTCTTCGGAAGAAAGATATGTAAAGGCAACTTTAGCTCCTTCTTTAGCAAACTTTTCAGCAATTGCTTTTCCTATTCCACGTGTACCACCAGTAACCAGTGCAGTTTTAGATTCTAAAAGTCCCATGATATTTTTTTAAAAATTAAACGGTTGCTTTCTGAAGAATATCGGCCATAGTTTTGCCGATCGCAGCAGGAGATTTAACAACATGAATTCCGCATTCTTCCATGATCTTCATCTTGGCTTCGGCCGTATCATCTTTACCGCCAATGATAGCACCAGCATGACCCATTCTTCTACCTGGAGGAGCAGTCTGCCCGGCAATGAATCCTACAACAGGTTTTGTACCATGCTCTTTGATCCAATTTGCTGCATCGGCTTCCATATTACCACCGATCTCTCCTATCATTATTATTCCTTCTGTTTTAGGATCATTCATCAAAAGTTCGACAGCATCTTTTGTAGTCGTACCAACTATAGGATCTCCTCCAATTCCGATACACGTGCTTTGCCCCATACCTGCTTTAGTTACCTGATCTACTGCTTCATATGTGAGCGTGCCCGATCTTGAAACGATGCCAATTGAACCCGGATTATGGATGAAACCCGGCATAATACCAACTTTCGCTTCACCGGGAGTGATCACACCAGGACAATTAGGTCCGACTAATCTGCTGTTCCTGTTCTTTAGATATGCTTTAACCTGGATCATATCAGCTACAGGGATCCCTTCAGTTATACAGACGATGACTTCAACACCGGCATCTGCAGCTTCCATAATAGCATCTGCTGCAAATGGAGGCGGAACAAATATGACGGTGACATCACAACCCGTTTCTTTTCTTGCATC
>JABDMM010000023.1 GCA_013001465.1 Chitinophagales bacterium
GCATCCATTTCAGAATCGATATATTGTACTTTAATATTCTTTGCTTCTAAAAAGTGTTGATAGGACTTCATGGAAGCCCTGTGAAATGCTATCTTCTGTTTATGAAATTTGTATTGTTTGAAAAAGAGATACTCTTCTATTAGATAAACTTCGTGTCCGTTCTCGATAAGGGGACTCTCAGCATAGAGTTGATGAGGGAATATTAAATTTATAGCTTTCATTTGAAATACTTATGGCTTAAGTTCTTTCTTACATTTTTTCCAAAATTTAAAGAAAGAAGGATAGTATCCGGTGACTCCTGATAACCAATCCCGTGGCTCTTCCTTACCTTGATAATGTCCATTCGATGGATGTTCCTTATAGACAATGTGTTCTGCATGGATATGCTTCAGAAGCTCACTGAACTCACCGATAAAAATTTTAGCATCAGGTATATTCTTTATCAGCTTAAATACAAAATCAATGCAATTTTGTTTAACCGGATTTTTGGAGAAAAATGATGGCTCGAAAAGGACAACTCGCTGATGATCTTCGTTTGCATGCCATTCAGGATCGAGATTATAATAGTTATATAGCAATGTAGGTTTTTCTGAACTTAGTATCGAAAGATCAATAGCAGGGAGTGGCGTGCTTAACTCGAAAGGAGCAGTATCGTGCAGAATTTCGGGGATACTAAGCGCTTCAAACTCGGAATAGTCCACATCTAAAAAAGTATTCTTTTGGTCACTGTGAAAGTATTTATTGATGTTATCCTGATTTGCGACGTACTTTTTGTTTGAAAATGCACCCGCGACCCATTGCCAACTCAGTTGATTACTTGCCAGGTCTCCATCTAAAAGATGAGCATATAACCACTTTGCCGGTTCGAGCCAATGTGATCTTGCGATATTGCAACAGATCGAAGCGACATACATTCGCATATGGTTGTGCATGTACCCTGTTTCATACAACTCATTAATAGCACGATCTACAACCTCGATACCTGTCCTGGCCTCAATGATAGCCTTCGGAACCTCATGATTGGCCACATTGGATTGAATATTTCTCAGATCCGAATTGATCTCCTCCCCTTTGGCGATCCATATCTGTTGCCAATAATCTCTCCAGGCAAGTTCCTGAACTAATTTCTCAATTTTATACCACGGAAGGTCAAGTGACTGTAGATGGTCAAAGACATCTCTCGTAGATATTACTCCCCTGGAAATATACGGACTCAAATACGTTACGGAACCATCGACATAATTTCGGCTGGATGCATACTTCTCGGGTGAGATCAAAGAGATCCTGTTTTGAATTTCGGAGGTTTCTGTTGGGAAGTGAATTATGTCCTGAATTTTAAATTAATATTAAATGCTAATGAGATTCAAACTTTTCAAAATCCTGGCTATCTATTTCAACAGTATGAAATCCATTAGTGATCAATGCTGTCTCAAGCTGAAATTGTTCTTTTAGCATCTTGTAATATTGAGCATCGGCTAAACTTGGCGCTAGTATTCCAACGTAGTCCATATCTTCTTTACAAT
Organism: Chitinophagales bacterium; assembly: GCA_013001465.1. Lineage (GTDB taxonomy): Bacteria > Bacteroidota > Bacteroidia > Chitinophagales > JABDMM01 > JABDMM01. Next base: position 1,524 of record JABDMM010000023.1, read on the forward strand.
AATGATTGTGCAAGTGAAACTTCAGCTTCCACCCTTTCTTTAACTCTACATCTAACTCGTTTAAGATCACGCTTGGTTGAGGTGGCCATTCTGTATCACTTGAAGCAATATATACTCTTAACTTTCGATTGGCTTCATTGTTTAGAATAAATCCATGAAATTCCGTGGGTTTGCTGAATAGAGGATATTTTTCGATCTGATAGTTTAATATTTGAGCTTCGAGAAAGTTGATCTCACGTACTCTTCCTATGGTTCCGGTGTGCACGAGTAATGCATTTATTCGATCTCCATCTTCTTCAGCTCTTATCAGCGCTGTGTCCAGGTTTTGAACCGATTCCCTTTCGACTGCAGATTGATATCTCTTTTCTCCGAGTATAAGATTTAGAGTATCGCAGTACAGGTCTATTCCGTTTGCGATCCCTGTTTCCTTTTGCCATAGGAAATCCTCTGCCTGGAATTCCCAATAGAAGAACTCTTCTACCCCGTCTGTTTTGAGTACTACTTTCTCTAATTTTTTAAAAGAGGTAATCTCTGTGTTGCATGCCTGGATAAGAAGTGTTAGGATGAGGATCCGGATTAGTCTGGACATAATTTATTTCTCGTTGAACGAATTTATACAAACATTGTGTCTTGTAGAAAAATATTGAAACCTGGATTCTTTACCGCAGAGGGCACAGAGTTGTTACGCAGAGTTAGCAGAGACAGAAGTTTATTTCTAAATAGATGTCGGCTGAAAACTTTAAGACAGCTGGGCTGATCCAGCTAAGTATCCTGTTGTCCAGGCTGACTGGAAGTTAAAGCCTCCGGTAACACCGTCGATGTCCAGCACTTCACCGGCAAAAAACAACCCCGGGACTAGTTTGCTTTGCATGCTCTTTACATCAACCTCTTTCAGGTCGACACCACCTGCGGTCACGAATTCTTCCTTGAAGGTAGTCTTCCCCACCGCTTGATACTCATCATTGAGTAGTGTATGTATAAGCTTCTGTTGGTGCTTAGCGGATATCTGGTCCCAGGCTGTATCCTCGTTAATTCCGCATTTAGTCAATATGTAGTGCCAGAGTCTCTTTGGCAAGTCAAACGGGCAATAATTCTTGATCTTTTTTCGTCCATGTAGATTCCGGACATTCAACAATTCTACCTGCAACAATTCATTATTGGAAGTAAGCCAGTTGATCTGTACTATATAGTTGTAGTTCATCTCATTCAAGATCCTGGCGCCAAATGCTGAGAGTTTGAGAACAGCAGGACCGCTCATTCCCCAGTGAGTAATAAGTAAGGGTCCCTGGGATTTCAATTTTGTAGTTTGAATGTGCACTGAAGCATTGGAAGCCACCACACCAGCTAATTCGCAAATACTGTTTTTTGGTAAATTGAAGGTAAATAATGAAGGTATCGGGTCGATGATGTTGTGCGTTAAATTTTCGATCCAAGCATACTTTATCTTCTTGTTAAAACCACCACAAGCAACAATTAATTTATCGAAGGTTTGCTTTTCACCACTTTTTGATTGGAGCTCAAATCCATTTTCTTTTTTTGAAATGTTATATACAGGAGATCGAAGTTTTATAACAACACCCAATTTTTGTGCTTCATCGAGCAAACAATCGATGATAGTTTGTGAATTGTCTGTTACAGGAAACATCCTGCCATCATCTTCCGTTTTCAGTTTTACACCTCTCGACTCAAACCATTTGATAGTGTCTACTGTAGAGAATCCAGCAAACGCTTTTTTCAGAAATTTTCCACCTCTGGGATAATTCTTTGAAAGTTGTGCCGGACTAAAACAAGCATGCGTAACATTGCACCGGCCTCCACCGGAAATTTTAACCTTGGAGAGGAGATTAGGTGATTTCTCGAAGACGATCACATCGGAATCCGGAGCGTTTGATTTCGAAATAATGGCGGAAAAGATTCCAGCCGCTCCCCCACCTATGATCGCAGTTTTCATGAGACAAATATATTTCTTTGAGCTAAACTCATTTAGTTTAAAGTAGTAGTGAGATATATTTCATCAAAATTTTGGCAAACAGGAACAGAAATTGCAGTAGATTATTCTTTATTATCTTTATAAATCACTAAAATAAATTATTAATGAAAACATTATTGATCACATTACTATGTCTTGGAGTATTCACAATGACTGAGGCTCAGGAAATGAAATCTGTTAAAACAGAAAAGAAAGTAGTACAAGAAGCTGAACCAATGCTTGTTCAAGCTTCATGTGGAAAATGCAAACTCGGTATGGAAGGTAAAAGCTGCATGCTTGCTGTCGTTATCGATGAGGAGAAGTATTACGTTGAAGGTGCCGGCGATATTCACGATCATGATGCACATGGGAAACATGGCATGTGCTCAACTGTAAGAAAAGCTTATGTAACCGGAGAAGTGAAAGATGGAAAGTATCATGCGACACACTTCGAACTCGTTCCTGTGGGTAAAGCTGATTAATATTAAATTATAAACGCATATTCTAAGTAATTCTTAACTTAGGATATGCGTTTTCTATCTTTCTATGCTCCACTTTGATTTATTGACTCTCAGTCAAACCGAGTTCCTCCATAATCTTCTAAACCTCCCTTAACTAAGTCTGCATTTTCATCGCAGGCTGTACTTAGAAATCTATAAATATCTTATGCAAAAGGTTTTATAAAAAATTCTCTTTATAAAGTTGGAATGAACTCCTATTTATTTTAGTCTTCTCATACGCCTATCACAAGAATTGTTATACACATTCAACGAATTGATTGTTGATAACTTATCCATTAATAAAATTTCACTTATTAAAAAACTGCAATTTATATATTGTATTCTTAAGCCCAAATATTAATAGTTATTATGCTATAAATACAATTATATTTTCCTTAACCATAAACTTACTTTAATGAAAACTCTGACCCCAATTCTTTTTAGATCTGTTTTACATAATCAGATCTTGAAAAAACTAATTTGTTATAGCTTAGCAAGCCTTATCCTGATCTTTTTCTTGAATTTTTCGCCGAATAAAGCTGAAGCACAGACCAATCTTACAGTTGATGGGAGTGTTCAAAACATAGGATATAACGGATCTTTCATTGATCGAGTTGTTCCGGCTAGTTTTACCAATGGATTTATTGAATTCAATCTCCGTGGTGGAGATGGAGGTTATGCGGCAACCGATGATGATTGTGGTTCATATGGTGGGAATGGAGCAACTGTACAAGCATTTTTCTCAGTTGGTACCGGAACCGGTGAAATTCCACCGGGTAGCACTGTGCGCTTTATTGTTGGGGGATCGGGAGGTAACCTTCTAACCAATACAGGTTTCAGTGGAACAGGTTTTACCGGAGCCGGCGGAGGAGGTGCAACAGGAATATTATACAGAGCACCTTCAGATGCCTTATTTACTTTGCTTTCCGTCGCAGGTGGCGGTGGTGGAGCATACCAAGGTGCTGTTGCAGGTGTTTGTGTTGACAATGAAGGTGGTTTTGGTGGAAGAGCATCTGAAAATGGTGGTGATGCTAACGGTTCTTTTTTTGGTAGTGGTGGAACGAATGGAAATGGAGGAGAACAAGAAGGTCTAATCGCAAGTGGTGGAGGTGGCGGAGCCTTTTCAGATGGAGAAGGAGTCACATGTGTTGGTCTTTCTAATCCAATCGGCATCGCAACAAATGTTGCCGGAGAGGGTCATAGGGCCACAGCAATTGGTAGTGTACCCGGTCAAGGTGAAGGGTGCAGCAGTTTTGGTGGATCAACATGGGCTAACGGAGGTTTTGGTTTTGGTAGCGGTGGAGCTGGAAACGATGCCGGCGGCGGTGGCGGTGGCTACTCCGGAGGCGGAGGCGGCGGTGGAACTGGCGCTGGCGGCGGCGGTGGTAGCTATGTTAAGAATATTGCCACTTTTAGCAGTAAAGCAGATGGTTCAAGAGGAAGCTTTTGTAATAGTGGTGTCTGTAGTTCTGTATTTTCTTCAAATGGATCTGTAAGCTACAGAGCTGTAGCAAGACCATCAAACGATCTCTGCAGCGGAGCTACATCACTTAACTGTTCTGGTGTATTGAGTGGAAGCTCTTCAAATGCTTCTTCTGATGACGCTCCTCCAACCTGTGGCGGAGGGTCTTCAAAAGCGGGAGTCTGGTTTACTGTAACCGGGACTGGAGGCACAATTACATTAAGTACAGCAGGAAGTAACTATGATACGAGACTTCATGTTTATTTCGGAAGCTGCAGTGCTTATACTTGTGTTGCATACAATGACAATAGTGGTTCTGGCAATACTTCTCAAGTTAGTTTCTGTACAGGTTTAAACTCGACATATCTTGTTTATATGGATGGTGGTGGTGCTGCCGGTGCTACTGGTAACTATACAATTTCAGTTAACTGTACTAACAATCCACCAACTATTACTTGTCCTTCTGATATTTTTACTAATACAGATCAGGGTCAGTGCAGCGCGATAACGACATATTCAGTCAGTGCAACAGACGATTGCGGTGTTTCTTCAATCATCAGGATCGGTGGCCAAGCAAGCGGATCTGCTTTTCCTTTAGGTTCATCTCTTGTGACCTGGAGAGCAACAGATGGCGCGGGTGCACAAAGCACTTGTTCTTTCAACGTGATCGTAAATGATACGGAAGACCCGTCTATTAATTGTCCATCAGATTTTTCAGTTAACACCGATTCAGGGCAATGCACTGGAACAGCAACTTACAGCGTAACAGCAGATGATAACTGTACGCTTGCATCCAATGTTTTATTGAGTGGACCTGCAAGTGGTGGAACCTTCCAGCAAGGATCAAATGTAGTTACATGGGAGGCAACAGATGCAGAGGGCAATCAAAGCGCTTGCTCATTTACAGTCACAGTGATCGACGATCAACCGCCGGTTATCAGCTGTCCGCCAGATATTAGTGTCCCCAACGATCAAGATAGTTGTAATGCGCTGGTAACAGGACTTATCGCTACCGCATTTGATGCGTGCCCTACTACTATAGTAAACAATTCTCCCTATGCCTTCGCAGGTGGAGAGGATGCCAGCGGTGTGTATCCGGTAGGAACTACTGTAGTTGAATTTATTGCAACTGATATCGACGGTAATACCGATGTTTGCTATACCACCGTTACAGTAAATGATACAAAATCACCTGTAGCCGGTTGTTTTTACAATATCGGACTTGGATTGAATAGCAAAGGAGAAGCGAATATCTCGATCAACTGGGTGAACAACAAAAGTTATGATAATTGCAGCATTTCTTCTATGACATTGTCAAAGAAGAAATTCACCTGTGCTGATCTTGGGAAATCGTATACAACTTTAACTGTAACAGACCCGGCAGGGAACTCTAATTCCTGCGTAGCTAGTGTTATAGTTCAGGATAATATCAAACCATCAGCTGTATGTAAAAACGTATCTGTTAAACTTGATGCTGGTGGAAAAGCAACTGTATCAGGTACAGATGTAGATGGAGGCAGCTCAGATAACTGCAGTATTGTTTCCTATGATGTAACACCAGCACAATTCGATTGTAGTAATTTAGGACCAAAAAATTCTGTTATTCTTACTGTGACAGATCAGAGCAATAATAGCAGTAGTTGCAATGCTACAGTGACAATCTTAGACAATATGCCTCCAATGGCAAATTGCAAGAATAGAACCGTGTACCTTGATAGTGCCGGGAATGCAAGTATGATGGCAATGGGTATAAACAATGGAAGCACAGATAATTGTGGCATTGACACTATGATATTGGATAAGACAAGCTTCGATTGCAGTGATCTTGGTAAAAATACCGTTACACTGACTGTAATAGATGGAAGCAGTAATTCAAGTACTTGCATGGCAATGGTTACTGTAAAAGCTCAGGCAGTTCAAAATCTGCATACTTCAAATGTTAGCTTTACATCAGCAACACTCAATTGGGACGAAGTATCGTGGGCTGCCGGATATATCCTTATCGGACGCCCGGTTGGAGCTGGATCCAAGGTGAAGCTTAAAATCATAGGAAGCAACAATACATCTTATAATGCATCTGGACTGCAGCAGGGAACAAGCTATGAATGGAGCATACAGGCTATTTGTGCATTGGATCTAAGCAAGGGAACTCCAATGTCTCCGGCAGATACTTTTACAACGCTAACTTGTCCGGTTGCAGATTCACTATTTGTTGATTTAAACTCTCCAAATTCTGCAACGCTTAATTGGGCAAAATCGCCTTATGCCGGAGGAACATGGATAAACTTCTACTCCGAAGACCTAACAGATGTGCGCATCTTCGATATTCTTACTGCCGATAGCACTTCACTCACAGTAGATGAGCTCAAATGTGATGAGAAGTATTTATGGAAAGTCAAGTTCGCTTGCGGTACATTATCCTCATATGTATTCGCTGAGGATTTTTCAGAAGTTGATACTTTTGTAACGGTTAATCCTTTAGTGGTAAGTCTTTGTCCAGATCAGAATATTGCTTTATTAGAAAGCACATCACAAAATTGTAATTGTGATGGTGGGATCGTCCAAATGAGTGTAATATATGATGGACCTGCAAATGCCACGGTTTCTGTTGGACCAAATTCTAATGGGAACAACACAACAGTATACAACAACGTCCAACCTGGTGACACCTTACATCCAAATCTTGGAGATATAGGGAACAATTGGTATTGGAGTGTGAATGGATCAGTCGATGCAGATATTCACACTAGCTGTTCGGATGATATCTTGAACAATGTCAATTCAACAAAGAGTGATTTTGGGCATTTGGGTAATTATCCTAATCCGGATCAAAACAGTAATGATGGTACATTCCTTGTAATAGGCTTTACGGACGATAATGGAAATGTATGCGGAATAAATGCAGCGAGTACTCCTTGCCCTGAAGTTCAGGTTACTCTTGATCTTGATAATAGTGTAGGACCATATTCATTCTCTTGGAGTAACGGTAGTACTGACTCAATACTTATTGATAGTATTTGTACCACTACAACTTATACTGTGACAGTTACAGATTCTTATGGATGTGTAAGCACAGAGTCTCATACCGCGACTGTGATCGATATCAGCTGTTATGATGATAAAGTTACAATGTGCCATGATTTCGGCACCAGCGGTGCTCACACACACTGCGTGGCACTGGATGATGTACAAGACAAATTGAATGATGGTTATGTTTTAGGAGATTGTTCTGTTTCCTTTGATCCCGGAAGTTGTGGATCATCAACTCCTCCAACACCTACAATTTGTGATTGTGATGGTAAAATTATTGAAATGACTGTGGTCTATGATGGACCAAATAACGCAACAGTTAAAGTAGGTCCAAATTCCAGTGGAAGTAATCCAACAACTTTTACCAATGTTCAGAATGGAGATACGCTATCAGCAAATCTTGGAAATATTGGTAACAACTGGTATTGGAGTGTAAACGGAGTGGTTGATGCTGATATACATACAAGTTGCTCCGATGATATACTGGGTAATGTAAACTCATCTAAAAGCGATTTTGGAGGGTTAGGGAATTACCCTAATCCTGATCAAAACAACAATGATGGAACATTTTTAGTTATTGGTCACACAGACGACAAGGGCAATGTTTGTATGATTTGTCAATTAGTTACCAAATCAAATTTAAAATCTTTGTCTTCGGCAAGAACATCGGATGCAGCTGAGATGATTGTATATCCTAATCCAAATAATGGTAATTATACGATCGTCATTAACAACATGAGCGCAAAGCAGGCATTTTTAAGAATAACGGATATTTCCGGAAAAGAATTTTTCAGGAAGATTATGCCAAATGATATTCTTAGCAATAGAGTCGAAATTGAAATGACCAATTACGCGAAAGGTACTTATTTTGTTGAATTGATCATGGACTCAGATGTTATCGTGAGAAAGCTAGTAGTCCTGTAACCAGGCTACTAATGAACTCCTGATAATATTAAAATATAAATGCATATCCTAAGTAATTGTTAACTTAGGATATGCGTTTTATATCTTTTATCCTCCTATTTATTGTAATCCCATGCGGCATTAATGCTCAGACTTTCGTCGAAGGGCCAGATCTCTCAAATACACTTCCTGGTGACACCTTTACTTTTTCCGGACCATTTATTTCTATCTCCGGTGAAATGAATACTCCAACAGATGGAGTTGAGAATTTTGTGATCGAGCTTCCTTTTGGTTGTCAGATCGATTCTGTAACTTACAGTATACTCGATCCTTCTAGTGTTGGTGTAAATGGATATTTCCAATTCGGAAGCAATAATCAAGAGAGTTATAGTGCTTCAGGATTTTATTCTTTCAATGCTGCAGGTCAATTCCCTACAGTACCTTTTCCAGTAAGCGGACCTAATACCTATCAGTGTGTAGCACAGGCTAACATTGCCTTTCAAAGTGTATGGCATATGGTGTTTTATGGAAGTTGCACACCTTGCATCGATCCTGATATCCCTTCTCTTTCAGTTTCTTCTGACAGTGTTTGCCAAGGTGATTCTGTTGAGATCAACATTAGTGGTAATTTGAATAGCGCTACCGTTTGGGTGATGAGAACTGATTCATGTACCTATTTCCTACCAGAACCTATCGTTGGGAACTCTGTTAAATTTATTCCTTCAGAGACGAAGACTTATTTTATCCGGGGTGAAGGTGGTTGTGTTGTTCCTGGAAAATGTGATTCAATATCGATAGTAGTTTCCGATTCAGTTGATGCATCAGTGACTCAAAGCGGGGTCTGGTTAATGGCCAACATGAATAATGCTTCTTATCAATGGGTAAACTGTGATAATGCATATGCGCCTATTGCAGGTGAAACCGATCAGTCCTGTAATATATGTCAGCATTCCACAGGGAATTATGCGGTAATAGTTTCTGATGGGTTTTGTAGCGATACTTCTGATTGTTTCCAGGTTGTTACCTCCGGGATATCTGAAAACATTCCGCTTGACTTTCGAGTCTATCAAACTGAAAATGAAATTATAATAGAAAGCTATGAAGCTGGTAGTTTTGATTTAAAAGTCTACAATTTAAAAGGTCAAGTAATTTTGAATAGCTCTCACTCTAATGAAGCATCAGTTCATAACAATTTTTCTCCCGGTCTATACTTATTTTACATTGAGAATAAATTTGGAGTAAGTCTTCAAAGAATGGTGATTGAATAATCTTAAGCTATCGGGATAATTAAGCAGCAGCTCTGCTTGAGTGATACTTTTCTATTCGCTGATCCATCACATTAAACCACAATGGTGGAACCATTGCTAACAACATCGCTGCAGGATAGCCTAAAGGCAATTCCGGTGATTCGTAATGGTGATCTAGCAATTGATACTTTTTACTAGCGATATAATGATGATCAGAATGTCTGGTAAGTTCATAGAGCATGATCCTTCCAAGTTCATAGTTTGCGTTCCAGGAATGGGTGGGGTTCACTCTCTCATAACTTCCATTGGGTAATACCTGGCGTCTGAGACCGTAATGTTCGATGTAGTTTATAGATTCGAGCAGAAGAACTCCGGTGAAAGCACATCCTAAAGATATTGCCAAACCGGTGAGACCGAAGAAACCAAAAATCAAAGCTAAATAAGTGATCTGGATGATAAGAAAGCGAATCATTTCGTTTTTTAAACTAACAACGGAAGCGTTTTTTTTCTTCAGCCGTTTCGCTTCATGTTTCCATGCATTTCTATAGCCTCCAAATAAAGACCGGATCCAAAAAGTGAAGATCCACTCCCCTTTCTTAGCACTTGCAGGATCCTCATCTGTGCTTACATACTTATGATGTCCGCGATTATGCTCAATGTGAAAATGCATATACAGCGCTGGTAGTAATAAGGCCTTGGCAAGAAAACGGTCGGTAGAATTTAATCGGTGTCCAAGCTCATGGCCAACGTTGATACCACTGGTTCCTATCACGATCCCAACCGATAGGATCAAACCAGTGATTTCATATCCTGCGAGTTCCGTTGATGAGAATGAGAAAAGAAAATAAAGCAAGATGCCATAAACAAGAGGTAAGTTCAAATACAATAACCAATCGAAATACCGATCCTTCTTTTTATTGACAGATTCTTCTACACTTAGATTCTTCTGCGATCTGGGAAGAAAAGGTTCCAGCGCCGGTATTATTCCAAATGCCAGGATCACCGTTGCAAACGACCACCAACCCTGAAGGTAGAGAGCCAATATCGCTGATAACGGGATCAGGTAAGCTGTTAAATATTTTAAATCTTTCATTTACAGATTTGAAGATAAAATATTTCGAACTAAATATTATATTTTAGTTCGAATATTTATGGGAAGAAAAGCGACAACTAAGATCAGAAGTAATGATGTTTTGAAAAAGAAGCACTGGGTAAGTGGACTTATACTCAAAATTCAGGAACGCGATATATCCAATCTGACCATCGATGAACTTTCATTAATGATGAGTAAGAGTAAGTCGACTGTATATGAATATTTCCAAAGTAAAGATGAAGTCATCGAGCTCGCAGTTGAGGTTCATCTTGATAATCTTCGCATCTACCCTGTTCTGTTGAAAAACGATCATCCCGATCCTGTTCAGCAGTACCGTGAATTCCTGATGTTGATGTGCAAAGGAGCGCATGGTATTAAAGCTTCCTTCCTTGAAGACTTGAAATTAGTTTATCCTAAAGCTTGGTCGAGAATCTCTCAATTCCTGCTACAAGTTATTTCAGACCAAAAGAATTTCTATTTAAATGGTATGAAAAGAGGTGTTTTTCAGGAAGTATCGGCAACGCTTTTGAGTCAGCTGGACTATCACTTTGTTTTTGATATCATGGCTAATTCGAAATTATATCAAGACGAGACAATGGAGCAGATGGTGCAGGACTATTTGCATGTAAAGTTTGAAGGTCTTGTTATTTCATGAGAATTTTCAGTTACTCAAAGCTGCCACCCCCTGCGCCCCCGCCAGCGGGGGACATTCCTATTTGCTCAGCACAGCCATATGATGAACACACTAACTCACGAGCAAATGAGCACACGAGCAAATGAGCATATGAGCAGCCTAATAATTGCCAGATCTTATTTCCGCATACCTGAAACAGTCCATTTCATGGTCATTGACCATCCCGATCCCTTGCATGAAAGCATAACAGATCGTAGTTCCAACAAACTTAAAACCACGTTTTTTCATGTCCTTACTCATCCTGTCGCTTATCTCAGTGTTGGCAGGAATTTCAGAAAGAGATCTCCATTCGTTTGTAATAGGATTATCACCTACGAAACTCCATATATAGTCAGAAAAGTTATCAAATTCTGATCTCAGTTTGATCACAGCTTGTGCATTGCTCACCACAGAGTTCACCTTCAGCTTATTCCGTATAATTCTGGGATCGGATAACAACTCATCGATTTTTTGTTGCTCGTAACGAGCAATGATATCGACATCAAAATTGTCGAAGAGCAATTTATATGCATCCCGTTTCTTAAGCACTGTAAGCCAACTCAGTCCGGCCTGAGCTCCTTCAAGGCTTAGTTTTTCGAAAAGATAACGGTCATCTTTAACAGGCACTCCCCATTCTGTATCATGATAGGGAATGAATAACTCATGGCTAGATGCCCATTTACAGCGGTACGATTTCATTTATTTGAAAGCCAGGTTTTGCTCATCAGACTTTACGATCTTGCCAAAGAAGGTTTTGAAAGCAGTATAATCTTCCTTCTTTACTTTGTCGTCTTTGATGATAAATTTTCTGGTAACCTTAAGATTGTTCCCTTGCTTTTGATACACGATCGAATAGTCGATATAGGCATTGCTTAAAGTAAGGTTGGATGGAATATCAGAAAACGTTTTCCCTGCAGGGGGCTGTATCGTTAATGTTTCTTCATAATATTCACCGGTAAAGTATTTCCAAAGTTCGATGGGGAAATTTCTTTTTTCAGCAGAAATAAAGTCAGGTGACTTCCAACCGTCTGCCCATGGTAACTTAAATATAGACAGGCCTGATAACTCACTAAAAACCTCAGGTACATCATAACCATATTTGTAGTGAATCGTCTTGCTGTTATCTGTAAGTCCGTCGATAAACTCGAGTACAACTAGTTTCATGTTTGGATAAAGGCCGTTTATCGCTTCCTGCATATATTTAAACTGAGTCTCCTTACCTTCATTTTTATAGGAATTCCGCATACTTGAAGCTTTAGTTCCGGTCTTGAAGGTTTCTTTTCGCACCTTCATTAAGTCGCCGTCAAACGTGATCTGAGAAATACGTGTGGTGTTATTAGGTGTACGAGTTGGTGGATTGATGATCTCAGCATTCGCCTGTACTGAAGGGTCTTTTGGTATCTCAAGTACAAAAGCATTTTTCAAACTCGAACTTCCGGAAGCAAATGGAAGATTTTCTCCGGTAAGTTCCAGGTAGTATGAGGCATCAGGCAAATTTACTTTAGCAATACAATGGTTGAAAGCGATCGAAGGCAACGTCATATCATAACGACCGTTGTCCCTTGTATTAACCAATACTAAATTGGCATCGATCCCTTGTGTCTTGCACATCGCAACAAAGAGTGTCGACACATCCTTGCAATCACCTTGTTTAGCATTAATAACACGTGATGCTTTCTGTGGTACCAAACCAGATTGAATAAATGAGACTGAACTGTAGCGAATATTCTGAGTGATATAATTATAGATCTCTTTAACCTTATCGAGATCAGACATGCCTTCTTTACCTTTAAACAATTCTGCAACCGTCTCCTGCACTTCGAAGTCAGCTTTTGATTTTGCTTGCGCCAAGCCAGCATACCATTTTGCGACATAATCCCAATTGTCAAAGGAGGAAATATGTAGCACCTCTCCTACATCGCTTATATCCGGCATATAGGGCTCATATTTTATGCTGGCTACATCTTTGTTATTCCATGTATAGAAGTCAAAATTATCGTCGTTACTTTTTGATGGCTCAGTGTTTCCGTTTAAGACTTCATAACTGAATTTTCTTCCTTTTGGTACCATCAATGAAAACCGGCTATGCAGCTTTGGAAAATACGATTCGATGTGATGCTTATCCCAGAAGTGATTGGTGAGCTTTCCTGAATAATAATTTTGAACTTTGTACACTAAATAGATAGCATCTCCCGGCTCGAGATTGGTAAAGACAAGCTGTGATCCTGATTGTTCAGCAGTTAACTTGCTTCCATTTTTCTTCAACACTTCAGCTTTCTCAAGGACACCGCTTTGATTACCGAACAAAGAAATGTAATATTCTTTCCAGCGGTCAACTCCGGATGAGTTAAACACTTTTATACCAAGTGCATGTCTTTCCTCAGAACCTCCTCCTGCATAAACTACCTTCTGAACTTCATCCAGCATTATCAAACTATTGTCCTCAGGATAGGCATCACCATCCGGACTGTTTTTATAGATCTCATAGATATCGAACTCCTCATAGTTTTCGAAATCGGTCATGTAGGTAAAAATATCCTTCTCATCTCTGAGGTTTCTTAGCATCTCTCTGGCTTCGTAATCATAAGGATCATACTTGATCGCCTTTAAATAGCCAGCCTCGGCCTTTTCGTCTTCTCCCATCTCTTCATATGCACTTGCCAATGAGCTATGATAAGAACCGACATACGGCGCGATCTCCAAACACTTTTCAGTCATCTCTCTGGCTTTTGTATAATTTCCAAGACTGAAGTATATACTGGATAGCCGACTGTAATAACCTGTTGCCAGTGGATTAGCATCTATTAGTCTTTCGAATTCTTTAATACCTCCATTGACGTCCCCATTGCTGAAAGCATTTTCAACTAAAATATTTATCGCTTCTGAATTATATCTCGCTTTGGCATACTTCTTTACCACTTTAACTCCAGCTGCCACATTCTTTTTCACCTCCTTCTCGAGATAATATTTCAGCACAACAAACTGCCAATCCATGGGATATAGATCATAAGCCTTGTTAGCAGTTTTAATGATCTCTTCTACTTCTTGCTTTTTAGATAAGATCTGAATTTTATCAGCATAATAG